>CAYMFP010000147.1:0-7911 GCA_964389385.1 uncultured Phycisphaeraceae bacterium
AGCGGGGGGGGTGGGGGCGAGGGACGCGTGCGAGCCAGTGGAGAGTTGTGGCGGGGTGGTGGTTCCGGCGGTCGGGTCGTCCGGGGTGGGTCTTGATCGGCGGGCGGGTGCGCGGCTGACGCGCGTGCGGGGCCGGGTTCGGGATCGATCGGATCGCAATGGACTCGCAGCGGCGGCCGGGCGGCCGCCGGAGGCTCGGGGCATCCCACCATGCAGGCATCCAGCGCCCTTCCGCGGCGGACGTTCGCCATCATCTCGCACCCGGACGCCGGGAAGACGACGCTGACGGAGAAGCTGCTGCTGTACGGCGGGGCGGTGAATCTGGCGGGGTCGGTGACGGCGCGGAAGAAGCAGCGGGCGACAACGTCGGACTGGATGGAGCTGGAGAAGCAGCGGGGGATCTCGATCAGCTCGACGGTGCTGCAGTTCGACTACGCGGGGTATCGGATCAACCTGCTGGACACGCCGGGGCACAACGACTTCTCGGAGGACACGTACCGGGTGCTGACGGCCGTGGACGCGGCGGTGATGGTGATCGACGCGGGCAAGGGGATCGAGCCGCAGACGCGGAAGCTGTTCGACGTGTGCCGCCGCCGGGGCGTGCCGATCTTCACGTTCATGAACAAGCTGGACCGGCCGACGCTGGACCCGCTGGGGCTGCTGGACGAGCTGGAGCGGGTGCTGGGGATCGGGGCGTTCCCGGTGAACTGGCCGCTGGGGACGGGCCCGGAGTTCCGGGGCGTGTACGACCGGCGGACCCGGAGCGCGCACCTGTTCGAGCGGACGCCGCACGGGGCGTACGTGGCGCCGGTGAAGCTGCTGGGGCTGGAGGATCCGCGGCTGGCGGAGATGCTGGACGAGCGGGTGCACGCGCGGGCGGTCGAGGAGATCGCGATGCTGGAGGAGGCGGGGGAGTCGTTCGACCGCGGGGCGGTGCTCGCGGGGAAGACGACGCCGGTGTTCTTCGGCAGCGCGATGAACAACTTCGGGGTGAAGCTGCTGCTGGAGGGGTTCCTGGAGCACGCGCCCGGGCCGACGCCGCGGGCGTCGGGGGGGCGGCTGGTGCGCCCGGAGGACCCCGCGTTCAGCGGGTTCGTCTTCAAGATCCAGGCGAACATGGACCCGCGGCACCGGGACCGGATCGCGTTCGTGCGTGTGGTCTCGGGGAAGTTCGAGCGGGAGATGACGGTGCTGCACGCGCAGAGCGGGCGGCGGGTGCGGCTGTCGAACGCGCAGAAGCTCTTCGGGCAGGAGCGCGAGACGGTGGACGAGGCGCTGGCGGGGGACGTGGTGGGGATCGTGGGGAACGACCGGTTCGGGATCGGGGACACGCTGACGGACGAGCGGGGCATCGTGTACGACGAGATCCCGCGGTTCGCGCCGGAGGTGTTCGCGTTCCTGCACAACCCGCACTCCGGGAACGCGAAGCGGTTCCGGCTGGGGTTGGACCAGCTCCTGCAGGAGGGCGTGGTGCAGGGGTTCGAGCTGGTGGGGGGCTCGCAGCGTGTGGCGCGGCGGGGGGCGGGGGGGGGGGGGCCCGGGGGGGGGTGGGGGGGGGGGGGGGGGGGTGGGGGGGGGGGGGGGGCCGCGCGGGGGGGGGGGGGGGGGGGGGGGGGGGGGCCGCTGCAGTTCGAGGTGGTGCAGCACCGGCTGAACGCCGAGTACGGGGCGGAGTCGCGGCTGGAGCGGGCGCCGTGGAGCTTCGCGCGGTGGGTGAGCCCGCCGGTGAAGTTCGAGGAGTGGGAGGCGGACCTGCCGGACGGGGCGGTGCTCGCGATCGACCGGGACGGGCAGCCGGTGGCGTTGTTCGCCGACGAGTGGACGGAGCGGAACTTCGTGCGCCGGAATCCGTCGGCGGGCCTGTCGGCCCTGCCGCCGGTCCGCTCCGGCGCGGGGGCGCCCGGCGCGGCGGGGTGAGAGGTTCGTCGGCGCGGGGTCAGGCGCGCGAGCCGCCGCTGGGCCGGGAGACCTCGCTCACGACGCCGGCGGTCGCCTCGGCGTCGGCGGCGCGGGCGATGTCGGCCTGGGCGACCATGCCGCAGCAGACGCCGTCGCGGTCGACGACGGGGACGCGGCGGACCTGGTGCTCGCTCATGACGCGGCCGCAGTCTTCGAGCGAGTCCTCCGGGCGGACGGTGTAGACCGACCGGGACATGCATTCGGAGACGGTGTGCTCGCTGGGGTCGAAGCCCTTGGCGACGGCGCGGGTCGTGATGTCGCGGTCGGTGATGACGCCCTCGAGGTGGCGGTCGCGCTTGCCGGCGAGTACGGGGATGGCGCCGCAGTCGTGGGCGTTCATCAGCTCGGCGGCCTCCTTGAGCGTGGCGTTCGGCGTGCAGCAGGCGATGTCGCCGCTCGTCATGATGTCCTTGACCTGCATGGCGGTGCTCCTTGCCTTCGGCGGGCGCCTCCGCACGGGCGGGCGTCCGCGGGTCCGGCATGGAGCTTCGGGGGCGTGCGTGCGGTCGATGTCCGCGGGGCGGGGGGCCGCCCGGGCCGAGGGGGGCGCCGCGGGAGAACCGCCCGACGGCGGGCCGCCGGGCGGAGGGGGGCAGAGGTGGGGCGGGTGGATCAGCGGAAGCCTTCGGCCGGGACGTCGGGGCTGAAGACGAACTCCCCGTCGCGGACGCTGCGGATGGCGGAGACGACGGCGTCGGCGCCGGCGGTCTTGGAGATGTAGCCCCAGGCGCCGCTCTCGAGGGCGCGGTCGAGGAGTTCGCCGCGGACGTGCCCGCTGACCATGATGGCGCGGACGTCGGGGCAGAGGGAGGAGAGTTCGGCGAGGGCGTCGAAGGCGTCGCGCCCGGGCATGTCGACGTCGAGGAGGACGATGTCGGCCTTGGTTTCGAGGGCGGTCTCGACGAGCCCGTCGGCCTGGGGGAGGACGCCGGCGACCTGGATCCAGGGTTCGAGCGCGAAGCGGACGGTGAGGGCGTCGATGATGAGGGCGTTGTCGTCGACGCAGAGGACGCGCACGATGTCCTCGCCCGCCGCGGTCATGCGGGCTGCTCCTCGGCCATCGGGGGCGTGGCGGGGACGCACTCGGCGAGGAAGTCCCGGAGGCGGTGGCGGAGCGAGCCGTTGGAGCCGGAGAGGCCGAACGTGGTGAAGCCGGGGGGCGGCGCGGCGGCCTGCTCGGCGTAGACGAGCACGCGTCGGTCGGGGCGGTCGGCCTGGAAGGCGCGGGCGGCGGCGGGGAGGTCGGCGGCGACGTCGGTGATCCAGAGCGCGGCGCCCTCGTGGGCGTCGGGGAGCTTGGGGCAGACCTCGAAGCCGGCGACGCGGAGGAGGCCGGCGGCGTAGCCCCGGACGCGGGGGTCGCGGAGGGAGACGACGGCGACGGGCCGGATCTCCGGCTCGGGCGGCGCGGCGGGGACGGCGAAGCTGAAGGTGGTGCCCTTGTCGGAGGTGCTGACCTCCATGACGCCGCCGGCCTTCTGGACGATGCCGTGGACGAGGGCGAGGCCGAGGCCGGTGGAGATGGCGCGGGTCTTGGTGGTGAAGAAGGGGTCGAAGCAGCGGGCGAGCACCTCGGGGGGCATGCCGGGCCCGTCGTCGGTGACGCCGATGCGGATGCGGGCGCCCTCGGCCTCGGGCGCGGCCCAGACGCGGACGCCCCCGTGCCCGCGGGAGCGGAGGGCCTCGCCGGCGTTCTGCACGAGGTTGAAGATGGCCTGGGTGAGCAGGTGGCGGGCGATGCGGACGGGGGGGAGGCCGGCGGGGGAGTGGAACTCGAGCGTGAGCCCGCGGGGGAGGGCGTTGCGGAGGATGGGCCCGGTCTCGGACCACCAGTCGTCGAGGGCGGTGAGTTCGTCGGGGGATTCTTTCTCGGGGTCGAGGGCGAGCAGGCGCAGGCCGCCGGAGAGGCGGCGGAGGTAGCTGACGCAGGTGCGGATGCTCTCGATGCTCTCGCGCGCGTCGTCGGGGAGGCGATCGGGGCGGAGGGCGTCGAGGCGCGCGGTGATGGGCAGGAGGAGGTTGCCCATGTCGTGCCCGAGGCCGGCGCAGAGGGTGCCGATGGCGGCCATGCGTTCGGCGAGGCGGAGCTGGCGCTGGCTCTGCTCGAGTTCGCGGGTGCGTTCCTCGAGGCGTTTGGCGTGGAGGTGGGCCTCCTCGCGTTTGCGGTGGAGGTCGACGAAGACGGCGACCTTGGCGCGGAGCACGTCGGGGACGATGGGGGCGAAGATGTAGTCGACGGCGCCGAGGGAGTAGGCGCGGCGGGCGTCGGCCTCGTCGAGGTTGACGGCGGAGACGAAGATGATGGGGGTGTGGGCGGAGCGGTCGCGGGACCGGATCATGCGGGCGGTCTCGAAGCCGTCCATGTCCGGCATGTTGACGTCGAGGATGACGGTGGCGAAGTCGCGGGAGAGGAGCTGGCGGAGGGCCTCGCGTCCGGAGGGCGCGTGGACGAGGTTCTCCCCGAGCGGCGCGAGGGCGGTGTCGAGCGCCAGCATCTTGCCCGGGTTGTCGTCCACGAGGAGGATGTCCACGGGCGTGGTGGGGGGCCGTTCCATCTGAGGCGGTCCTTCGGGGCGGTGCGGCGTCGAGGGTTCCTAGACGGCGGCGGGGGCTTCGGGTTCGGCGGTTTCGTCCTCCAGGGCCCAGGTGCAGAGGACGGAGAGGAGCTGGTCGGGGGCGACGGGCTTGGGGATGTAGTCGGAGGCGCCGGCCTCGATGCACTTCTCGCGGTCGCCCTTCATGGCGCGGGCGGTGAGGGCGATGATGGGCAGGCGCTGGAAGTGGTCGAGCTTGCGGATCTCCCGCATGGCCTGGAAGCCGTCCATCTCGGGCATCATGATGTCCATGAGGACGATGTCGATGCCCGGGGTCTCCTGGAGCATGGAGATGGCGGCGCGGCCGTTGTCGGCGAAGAGGACGTCCATGCGGTAGCGTTCGAGGAGGCTGGTGAGGGCGAAGATGTTGCGGACGTCGTCGTCGACGACGAGGACGCGCTTGCCGGCGAGCTGCTCGAGGTCCTCGGGCTTGGCCTTCTTCTGGGCCGTGCGCCCGGTGGGGACGACCAGGATGGGGGGGTTGAAGAGGGAGCGCAGCTCCTCGCGGAGGCGGTCGGGGCTCTCGGCGAGGCGGACGAGCAGGGAGCCGCCGGCCCGCCGGAGTTCGGACTTCTGCTCCTGGGTGAAGGGCTGGGGGGAGTAGAGGAAGATGGGGGTCTTGGCGAAGCGGTGGTCCCCGGCGAGGCGGGTGATGACGTCGACGCCCTGCATGTCGGGGAGTTCGGCGGGGAGGACGAGGCAGTCGGCCGCGCCGTCGGCGAGGGCGGCGAGGGTCTCGGCGCCGGTGGCGAAGGGGGTGATGAGGGCGTCCTTGGCCTCGACGAGGGGGAGGAGGCCGGCGATGCCGTCGTCGCGTGCGGCGGCGATGACGATGCGCCGCTGCTCGTCGCCCTGGCGGATCTGGCGGAGGAGCTGCTGGAGCGCGGGGGCGTCGACGGGCTTGAGCCAGTAGGAGGCGGCGCCGAGGTTGAGGATGTCCTCGTGCCCGTCGGAGACGCCGGAGATGACGTGGACGGGGATGTCGCGGGTTTCGGCGTTGCGCTTGAGGGCCTCGAGGACCTCGGCGCCGGACATGTCGGGGAGGCGGAGGTCGAGTGTGGCGGCCGCGGGGCGGTAGCGGCGGGCGAGGGCGAGGGCGGCGTCGCCGCGCGAGGCGACGACGACCTTGAGGCCGTCGTCGTCGGCGAGGTCGAGGAGGATGCGGGCGAAGCCGGTCTCGTTCTCGATGACGAGCAGGACGCGGTCGCCGGGCTCGATGTTGGCGACGTCGTCGGCGAGGTCGTAGGCGGCGCGGGCGGGGGTGGGGACGGCGCCGGCCTCGCGTTCGGCGTCGGGGAGGAGGCGCTGCGGGAGGTTGCGGATGCGGGCGGAGAGGGAGGGGTGCTGGTCGGGGATGTAGAGGGTGAAGGTGGAGCCGACGCCCTGGGCGCTCTCGAGGGTGATCTCGCCGCCGAGGAGGCGGGCGATCTCGCGGCTGATGGAGAGGCCGAGGCCGGTGCCGCCGTACTTGCGGGCGGTGGAGCCGTCGGCCTGCTGGAAGGCCTCGAAGATGAGGCGCTGCTTGTCCGGCGGGATGCCGATGCCGGTGTCCATGACGGAGATGGCGACGACGGCGTCGGCGGCGTCGAGGGTGGGGTGGTCGCTGCTCCAGCCGTTGGCGACGCGTTCGATCTTGAGCGAGACGCGTCCGCGCTCGGTGAACTTGAAGGCGTTGGAGAGCAGGTTCTTGATGACCTGGCGGAGGCGCTTGGAGTCGGTGGCGAGGAGCGGGGGGAGGTCGTCGGCGATCTCGATGTCGAAGCCGATGCCCTTGTCGTCGGCGACGTGGTGGAAGGTGCGGTCGACGAACTCGCGGAGGTCGCTGAAGAGGATCTCGTCGATCTCGATGGTGACGGTGCCGGACTCGATCTTGGAGAGGTCGAGGATGTCGTTGATGAGGCCCATCAGGTCGGTGCCGGCCGCGTGGATGGTCTTGGCAAACTTGACCTGCTTCTCGCTGAGGTTGCCCTCGGGGTTCTCGGTGAGCTGGTGGGCGAGGATGAGGAGCGAGTTGAGCGGGGTGCGGAGCTCGTGCGACATGTTCGCGAGGAACTCCGACTTGTACTTGGATGTGAGGGCGAGCTGGGTGGCCTTCTCCTCGAGGGCGACCTTGGCCTGCTCGACCTCGCGGTTCTTCCGCTCGACCTCCGAGTTCTGGTCGGCGAGGAGGCGGGCCTTCTCCTCGAGCTGGGCGTTGGTGCGCTGCAGCTCCTCCTGGCGGCTCTGGAGCTCTCCGGCGAGGGACTGGGACTGCTTGAGCAGCTCCTCCGTCCGCATGTTCGCCTCGATCGTGTTGATGACGATGCCGATCGACTCGGTGAGCTGGTCGAGGAACGTCTCGTGCGTGGCGCTGAACTGCTGGAAGGAGGCGAGCTCGATGACGGCCTTGACCTGCCCCTCGAAGAGCACGGGGAGGATGATGATGCTCGCGGGGGCGGCGCCGCCGAGGCCGGAGCCGATGCGGAGGTACTCCGGCGGGACGCGCTCGAGGAGGATGCGCTCGCGCTCGGCGGCGCACTGCCCGATGAGGCCCTCGCCGAGGCGGAAGTCCTTGGCGAGGTGCCCGTCCTCGTCGTAGGCGTAGCCGGCGAGGAGGCGCAGGCGCGGCTCGTCCTTGCCCGAGTCCATCAGGAAGAAGGCGCCGTGGTGGGCGGAGACGAGCGGGGCGAGCTCGGAGAGGATGAGCCGCGAGACGGTGATCAGGTCGCGCTGCCCCTGGAGCATGCGCGTGAACCGGGCCAGGTTGGTCTTCAGCCAGTCCTGGTCGGAGTTCTTCTGCGTGGTCTCACGCAGGTTGTTGATCATCTCGTTGATGTTGTCCTTGAGGTTGGCCACCTCGCCGCGGGCGTCGACGCGGATGGAGCGCGTCAGGTCGCCCTTGGTCACGGCGGTGGCGACCTCGGCGATGGCGCGCACCTGGGTCGTCAGGTTCTCGGCGAGCTGGTTGACGTTGTCGGTCAGGGCCTTCCAGATGCCCGCGGCGCCCGGCACGCTCGCCTGCCCGCCCAGCTTGCCCTCGACGCCCACCTCGCGGGCGACGCTCGTCACCTGGTCGGCGAAGGTGGCGAGCGTGTCGATCATGCCGTTGATCGTGTCGGCGAGGGCCGCGATCTCGCCCTTGGCCTCGAGCTGGAGCTTCTGGCGGAGGTCGCCGTTGGCGACGCCGGTCACGACCTTGGCGATGCCGCGCACCTGGGCCGTGAGGTTGCTCGCCATGAGGTTGACGTTGTCCGTGAGGTCCTTCCACGTGCCGGCGACGCCCTTGACCTGGGCCTGGCCGCCGAGCTTGCCCTCGGTGCCGACCTCGCGGGCCACGCGGGTCACTTCCGACGCGAATGAGTTCAGCTGGTCCACCATG
>CAYMFP010000148.1:0-7904 GCA_964389385.1 uncultured Phycisphaeraceae bacterium
CCTACCCCCATCGCCCTCCGCTCGTCCGCCGAGAGGGGGCTGAACCGAACGAACGACCCCGCGCCCGGCGCGGGGTCGTTGCTTTTTGGGAGCCGAGCGGGCGGCGACGCGGGAGGCTTTGACCGGGCGGGCGGGGGACGGTATTGTAGTCGTGGCTACATTTTGCTCTCGGACGGGGCGTGTCCCGCAGGAGTCGTGCCCGATGCATCCGCGTCTTTTCCGGTGGCGTTTCGTTCTCGGCGTGTTCCTGGGCCTGCTCGCGGCCACGGGCGCGGGGTGTTCCGACGCCCCGGCGGGGTCGGCTTCCCCCCCCGGCATGGGCGAGCGGTACACGGCCGTGGCGACGGTGGGGATGGTGGCGGACATCGTGCGGAACGTCGCGGGGGACCGGGCCGAAGTGATCGGGTTGATGGGCCCGGGGATCGACCCGCACCTGTACCAGCCGACGCGGACGGACATCGCGCGGCTGCTCGCGGCGGACATCGTGTTCTACAACGGGCTGCTGCTCGAGGGGCGGCTGACGGATGCGCTGATCCGCACGGCCGACGCGGGGCGCCCCGTGCACGCGGTGACGGGCCTGATCGACGGGCAGTACCTGCTGGAGCCGGAGGAGTTCCAGGGGCACCAGGACCCCCACGTGTGGATGGACCCGCGGGCGTGGGCGCGGGCCGTGGAGGCGGTGCGGGACGCGCTGATCGAGCACGACCCGGAGCACCGCGGGGTGTACGAGGCGAACGCGGGGGCGTACCTGGAGCGGCTGGAGGAGTTGGACGCGTACGCGGAGCGGGTGCTGTCGAGCGTGCCGGAGCGGCAGCGGGTGCTGGTGACGGCGCACGACGCGTTCAACTACTTCGGGCGGCGGTACGGGTACGAGGTGGTCGGGATCCAGGGGATCTCGACGGAGTCGGAGGCGGGGGTGCGGGACATCGAGCGGCTGGTGTCGCTGCTGGTGGAGCGGCGGATCCCGGCGGTGTTCGTCGAGTCGACGGTTTCGGACAAGAACATCCGCGCCCTGCTGGCGGGGGCGAAGGCCCGGGGGCACGAGGTGCGGATCGGGGGGCAGCTCTTCAGCGACGCGATGGGGGCGGCGGGGACGTACGAGGGGACGTACATCGGGATGATCGACCACAACGCGACGACCATCGCCCGGGCGCTCGGGGGCGAGGCGCCGCAGCGGGGGATGCACGGGCGGCTGGCGGAGCCGCGGCCGTGACGCCGGGCGTACGCGAGGCGGCGCCGCCCGCCGAGGCCGCCGCGGCGCGGGCTCCCGGGCGGCTGGGGGATCGGCCCGAGCACTCGCCGGACTCGCCGCTGTCGGTGCACGCGATGACGGTGGCGTACCACCGCAAGCCGGTGCTGTGGGACGTGGACTACGACGCCCCGCGGGAGGCGCTGGTGGCGATCGTGGGCCCGAACGGGGCGGGGAAGAGCACGTTCATCAAGGCGTGCCTCGGGCTGGTGCCGCGGGCGTCGGGGCAGGTGGAGTTCTGGGGCGAGCCGTACCGGCGGGCGCGGTCGCGGGTCGGGTACGTGCCGCAGCGGGAGTCGGTGGACTGGGACTTCCCGGTCTCGGCGCTGGACGTGGTGTGCATGGGGCGGTACCGGAAGATCGGGTGGTGCCGCCCGGTGACGCGGGCGCACCGGCGGGCGGCGATGGAGAGCCTGGAGCGGGTGGGGATGGAGGCGTTCGCGCACCGGCAGATCAGCCAGCTCTCCGGCGGGCAGCAGCAGCGCGTGTTCCTGGCGCGGGCGCTCGCGCAGGAGGCGGACCTGTACTTCATGGACGAGCCGTTCGCGGGTGTGGACGCCGCAACGGAGCGGGCGATCGTGGCGGTGCTCCGGGAGCTGCGCGGGCAGGGCAAGACGGTGATCGTGGTGCACCACGACCTGCAGACGGTGCCGCAGTACTTCGACCACGCGCTGCTGCTGAACATGCGCGTCGTGGCGGCCGGGCCGGTCGCGGAGGTGTTCACCGACGAGGCGCTGCGGAAGACGTACGGGGGGCGGCTGACGCTCCTGGACCAGGCGGCGGAGGCCGTGCGGCGGGCGCGGTCCGGGGAGCCGACGGGGGCATGACGCTCGTCCCGTTCATCGCGACCGCGGCGGCCGTCGGCGGGGCCCCGGGGGGCGGGGGCCCGCCGGGGTGGGGCGAGGTCGTGCGCACGCTGACGCTCCGGGGGGGCTACAACACGAACGTCGTGATCGTGGGGACGACGCTGCTCGGGATCGCGGCGGGGATCATCGGCGTCTTCGCGCTGCTGCGCAAGCGGGCGCTGATGTCGGACGCGCTCTCGCACGCGACGCTGCCGGGCATCGCCCTGGCGTTCCTGCTCGCGACGGCGCTGGGGTTCGACGGGCGGACGCTGCCGAACCTGCTGGTCGGCGCGGCCGCGACGGGGGTGCTCGGCGTCGTCTGCGTGCAGCTGCTGCTGCGGCACACGCGGCTGCGGGAGGACGCGGCGATCGGGATCGTGCTCAGCGTCTTCTTCGGTGCGGGGATCGTGCTGCTCAGCCTGATCCAGACGGTGGACGCGGGGAACGCGGCGGGGCTGGACAAGTTCATCTACGGGCAGACGGCCGCGATGAGCGCGCAGGACGCGGCGCTGATGGGGGGCATCGCCCTGCTCGCGGTGCTCGCGACGCTGCTGCTCCTCAAGGAGTTCGCGATCGTCTGCTTCAACGACGCGTTCGCGCAGGTGGACGGTTGGCCGGTGTCGGCGATCGACCTGGCGATGATGGCGCTGGTGGTGATCGTCACCGTCGCGGGCCTGCAGGCGGTGGGGCTGATCCTGGTCGTGGCGATGCTGATCGTGCCGCCGGTGGCGGCGCGGATGTGGACGGAGCGGCTCCGGCGGCTGGTGGTGCTGGCCGGGGCGCTCGGCGGGCTGGGGGGGTACCTCGGCTCGGCGCTGTCGGCGCTGCTGCCGCGGTACCCGGCGGGGGCGGTGATCGTGCTGGCCTCCGGCGCGATCTTTCTCGTGAGCCTGGCGGCCGCGCCCGCGCGGGGGGTGGCGGCCCAGGTCGCCCGCCGTTCGGCGATGCGGCTCCGCGTGGCGACGGAGCACCTGCTCGAGGCGGCGTACGAGCACGAGGCCGACACGGGCGGCCCGTTTCCTCGCGAGCTGCTGGACCGGCTGGCGCGTCGCCGCGGGTGGCGGGCCTGGCGGCGCCGGGCGGTCGTTCTGGCGCTGCGGGCCACGGGGCGGGCGAGGAAGGACGGCGACGGCGCCCTCGTGCTGACGGACCGCGGGCGGGCCGACGGCGCGCGGGTGAGCCGGAACCACCGCCTCTGGGAGGAGTACCTCATCACCTGCGCCGACGTCGCGCCGGGGCACGTGGACTGGTCCGCGGACCAGGTCGAGCACGTGCTCTCGCCGGAGCTGGTGCGGAGCCTGGAGCGGGCGCTGACGGCGCGGGGCGTGCGCGTGCCGGCCCACCCGGCCCACCCCGGCGCGGAGGGCGGGCGATGAGCGGGGCCGTGCACGGCTTCATCAGCCTCGACCTGTTCCCGCTGCTGGCGGGGACGCTGGCGGCGCTCTCCTGCGGGCTGCTCGGGAACTTCCTCGTGCTGCGGCGGCTGAGCCTCATGGGCGACGCGATCTCCCACTCGGTGCTCCCGGGGCTCGTGATCGCGTTCCTCGTGGCGGGGACGCGGAACTCGCTGCCGATGTTCGCCGGGGCGGCGATCGCGGGGATCGCGACGGTGGTGCTGGTGGAGGTGGTCAAGAAGCTGGGGCGGGTGGAGCCGGGCGCGGCGATGGGCGTGGTGTTCAGCGTCCTCTTCGCGCTCGGCGTGCTGCTCATCGAGCAGGCGGCGGCGCGGAGCGTCGACCTCGACGCGGACTGCGTCCTGCACGGGCAGCTCGAGACGCTCTTCTGGTTCCCGCCCGCGGACTGGGGCGCGTTGCTGTCCGTCGAGACGCTGCGCGAGGTCCCGCGGCAGGTGACGACGCTCGCGGCGATGCTCGCCGCGTCCGTCGCGTTCGTGGCGATCTTCTTCAAGGAGCTGCGCCTGGCCGCGTTCGATCCGTCGCTGGCGACGGCGCAGGGCTTCAACGCCACGGCGATGCACTACGCGCTGATGGTCCTCGTGGCCGCGGCGACGGTGGCATCGTTCGAGGCCGTCGGCTCGATCCTCGTGATCGCGATGCTCATCTGCCCGGCGGCGACGGCGCGGCTGGTGACGGACCGGCTCCTGCCGCAGATCCTCGCCAGCGCGGCCTTCGCGGTCATCGCGGGCGTCGGGGGATACTTCGCCGCGACCTGGATCCCCGAGCGGCTGGGGCACGACGCCGTGAACGCGGCCGGGAGCATGACGCTCGTCGCCGGGGCCCTGGTCGCCGCGGCGGCGGTCCTCTCCCCGCGTCACGGGGTGCTGGCGCGGGTGGTCCGGCGACGCCGGATGGGGCGCGACGTGGCGATGGAGGACCTGCTCGCGGCGCTGCACCGGCTGGCCGAGGGCGGGGAGGCGGACCCGAGCGATCGCCGCCTGGCGGAGGTCATGCCGCGGCGGTCCGTGCGCGGGCTCGCGGCGGCCGCGGCCCGTGGGCTCGTGGAGCGATCGGACGGGACCGTCAGCCTCACCCCCTCCGGGCGCGACGCCGCGGCCGACGTCATCCGGCGCCACCGCCTCTGGGAGAGCTACCTGGTCGACGAGGCGGGGCTCGCGGCGGACCACGTGCACGACACGGCGGCGCAGCTCGAGCACCTGCGGCTGCGGCCGCCGGCGGACGCGGCGACGGACCCGCACGGACGGGACATCCCGCCCCCGCCCGGGCCGGCGGAATGAGCCCGGCCGTACGCTCTTGCGTGCCGAGCGAAGCCAGCGATGCCCGGGGCGTGTCCGTCCGGTGGTCGAGCGACCGGACGCTGCGCCTGGAGACCGCGCCCGCGGGCCCGGCGGGGGCGCCTCGGGTGCTCGCGTGGCGCGAGGCGCTCCGCGGGCTCGCCCCTGCGCTGCTGGACCTTGTCCCCACGGCCTCGACGCTGACGCTCGTCTTCGACCCGGACCGGCTGGATGCGCCGGCGGTGGAGGCCGCGGTCCGGACACGCCTGGGCGAGGCGGGCACCGACGCCGCCCCGGCGGCCGCGCCGCGGGTCGTGGAGATCCCCGTCTGCTACGGCGGGGCTTTCGGGCCCGACGCCGCGGAGGTCGCGGCCTGCGCGGGCCTGCACGAGGAGGAACTCATCGAGGCGCACGCGGGCGCCGAGTACGCCGTCGCGTTCCTGGGCTTCTCACCCGGGTTCGGGTACCTGGAGGGGCTGCCCGAGCGTCTGGCGGCGCCCCGGCTGCCGATGCCGCGTCTGCGGGTGCCGGCCGGGAGCCTCGGGATCGCGGGACGGCAGACCGGGGTCTACCCGCAGACGATGCCGGGCGGGTGGCGGATCATCGGGCGGACGCCGCTTCGGCTCTTCGACCCCCGGCGCGACCCGCCGGCGCTGCTCGCCGCGGGCGACCGCGTGCGGTTCGTGCCGATCGGCGGCGACGCGTACGCGGAACTGGACCAGCACGGGCCGGAGGACGCGTGGGCGGGGCGCTGACCGTGCTCGATCCGGGCGCGTCGACCGCCGTGCAGGACCTCGGCCGCCCGGGGCACGGCGGGATCGGCGTCTCCGCGTCCGGGGCGGCGGACCGGCTGTCGCTCCGGATCGGGAACCGGCTCGTGGGGAACGCCGACGGGGAGGCGGGGCTGGAGATCGCCCTGACGGGGGCTCGGCTCCGGCTCGACCGGGGCGGGCGGATCGCGCTGACGGGGGCGCCCGCCGAGGCCGCGGTCGGCGCGGGCGGCTCCTGGCGGGCCTTGGCGATGTGGCGCCCGATCGACGTGGAGGCGGGCGCGGAGATCCGCGTGCGCAGCGTCGGACGGGCGGGGCGGGGCTGCCGGACGTATCTCGCGGTCCGCGGCGGGATCCGGGTCGCTCCGGTGCTCGGGAGCCGCTCGGCGCACGCGAGGACGGGCGTCGGCCCGGCGCCGTGCCGGTCGGGCGACGTGCTCCCTCTGGGCGAGGCCTGGCGCGTGGGCCGCGCTTGCGCCGCCGACCGGGGCGCGCTGGTGGAACTGGAGCGGTGGGTTTTTCGCCGGACGCTCCGGGCGACGCCGCACCCGCACGCGGACCTGCTGGGCGAAGCGTCGCTGGCGCGTCTGGCCGCCGTGGAATGGACGGTCTCGCCCGATTCCGATCGTGTCGGGCTCCGGCTCGTGCCCCCCCGCCATGCCCCGCCTCACCCCCCCGCTCCTGCCGCGGGCGCCGGGAGCCTGCCGACGGAGGCCATGGCGCCCGGGTTCATCCAGGCGCCCCCGGGCGGGACGCCGGTGCTGCTCGGGCCGGACTGCGCCCCGACCGGGGGCTACCCCGTCCTCGCGGGCGTGATCTCGGCGGACCTCGACGCGGCGGGGCAGCTGCGCCCCGGCGATCGCGTCCGGTTCGAATTCGTGAGCGTGGACGAGGCGCGGGCGATCTGGCGGGAGCGGGCCGCGCTGCTCGACCGGGCGCTGCCGCCAGTGGAAGGAGCCGCCCGTGCCTGAACGCCGCATCGGACTCAACGGGGATGCGGGTGAGTGCCTCGATCCGTCGCAGGGCGGAGAGGCGCGCGAGGCGGAGTTCGTGCGTCACCTCACGGCCGTGAACATCGCCTGCGGGGGGCACGCGGGCGACGAGGGGACGATGCGCACGACGGTGCGTCTGGCAATCCGGTTCGGGTGCGAGGTCGGCGCGCACCCGTCGTACCCGGACCGCGAGGGCTTCGGGCGTCGGCGTCTGGCGATGCGGCCGAGCGATCTGGCGGCCGCGCTGGCGGCGCAGATCGCGGCGCTGGCGCGGATCGCGGAGGAGGAGGGGGCGGTG
The DNA here is from genome assembly GCA_964389385.1 of uncultured Phycisphaeraceae bacterium. Lineage (GTDB taxonomy): Bacteria > Planctomycetota > Phycisphaerae > Phycisphaerales > UBA1924 > CAYMFP01. The sequence continues at coordinate 6,847 of CAYMFP010000148.1, forward strand.
CTCCGGCACGTCAAGCCGCACGGGGCGCTGTACCACGCGGCGGGCGCGGACCTCGGGGTGGCGGAAGCGCTCGCGGAGGCGGCGGAGCGGGTTCGGCCCGGGCTGGTGCTGGTGGCGCAGGCGGGTTCGCCGGCGCTCGGGCTGTGGCGGGCGCGCGGGCTGGGCGTGGCGGCCGAGGGATTCGCGGACCGGAGATACCTCGGGGACGGCTCGCTCTGCCCGCGGACGCGGGCGGATGCGCTGGTCGCGGACCCGGGGACGGCGGCGCGGCAGGCGCTCGTGCTGGCGGGCGTCGGGGCGGAGGGGGATGTTCCGAGGCTCCCGCCGTGCGAGACGGTCTGCGTGCACGGGGACACGCCGGGGGCGCCGGCGATCGCGGCGGCCGTCCGCACGGCGCTGGAGGGGGCGGGCGTGCTCGCCCCGGCGGGGCGGCGTCTCGCCTGAGCGGAATCGCCGATCGGCCCCGTCGAAGGCCGGTCGGCGAGCGGTCAGCAGCCCTGGCGGAAGGCGCCCAGGAAGCCGAGGAGATCGTTGACGTCGACGGAGCCGTTGCCGTCGAAGTCGGCGGGGCCGCAGTCGGCCTCTTGGATGAGGGAGATGTCGTCCCAGTAGATCTCGCCCTCACCGCCGCCGAAGGTGAAGAGGATGACGTTGCCGCGGACGGCGGTGCTGGGGATGTCGTCGCCCTCGACGGTGAAGGTGAACTCGCGCCACTCGCCGCCGGTGGTGTCGTCGAGGAGGAGGATGTCGCCCGTGCCGCCGATGCCGGCGCCGGTGGCGGTGCCGTACTCGATCTTGACGCCGACGACGGGGGCGGTGATCTGGTCCGGGATGTTGTACCAGCCGCTGAAGACCAGCGCGCCGGCGGCGCCGACGATGTCGGCGCTGGAGGTCGGGTTCGGGTCGTTCGGCTCGGCGTTGGGGTCGGCGACGTTGCGCCCGACGCCGTTGAAGCCGGCGGTGCCGGGGTCGATGCGGATCGCCCGGGCGCCGCTGCGGACGACGTCGGTGACGACGGTGGCGCCGCCCCCGTCGTTGGCGAAGACGTTCCAGTCGAC
>CAYMFP010000149.1:0-7887 GCA_964389385.1 uncultured Phycisphaeraceae bacterium
GCGGTGGGGGGTGGGGAAGGGCGGGGTCAGGTCGAACGCGGCGCGGGGTAGGCGACGCGCGGGGTCTCGGTGTTCAGCGTGCGTCGCAGGCGGTCCATGTGCGCCCGCAGCGCCGCCGGGTCGTCGTTCGCCGGGCGCGCGGCCTTCAGCTCGCGCTCGGTCGCGGCCGCGCGGAGCCGCTCCAGGCACTCGTCGAAGTGCCGCCGCAGGCGGTCGGCGCGGTCCTCGCTCGCGCGGCTCGCCTCGCGCGACAGCGCCGCCGCGAGCGCCGCCGGGGCGTCCGCCCCGTCCAGGCGGTCGATGACCTCGTGCAGCCCCGGGCGCTCCCCGGCCGCGAGCAGCGCCACCATCGCCCGCACGAGCTCGTGCGCCGCCCGCGGGTACGGGCTGCGCCTCAGCAGGTCCAGGTCCGCCGCGTGCAGGGTCTCGGCCAGCAGCGGGTCGGCCAGCAGGCACGCGAGGACCTGCACCTGCGGCAGCGCCCGGTCGCTCGCCGAGAACGTCGCCGCGGGCGCCGGCCCGGCCTCCCGCTCCGCCTCCGGGGCCCGCGCCCGCCGCCCCGACCGCAGCGACTGCGCGATCAGCTCGAAGTCGATCCCCGTGATCTGCGCCAGCCGCCGCACGATCTGGTCCCGCCGCATCGGGTCGCAGTCCGCGATCCCCGCGCGGTTGAGCAGGTCGAACTGCTCCTCCGCGAGCCGCCGCTTCGCCGCCATCCCCAGCCCCGCCGCCTTCTCCCGCAGGTGCGCGAAGTGGAACTCCAGCAGGTCCTCCGCCCCCGAGAGGCACCGCTCGAACGTCTCCGCGGCGCCATCGCCCCGCTTGAACAGCTCGTCCGGGTCCTTCGCGTCCGTGAACCGCGCCAGCGAGGCGACCCGCACGTCGATGTTCTCCGAGAGGAAGACCTCGAACGCGCGCTCGGAGGCCCGCCGCCCCGCCTCGTCCCCGTCGAAGAGCAGGATCACCGTGTCGCACAGCCGACGCAGCACCTTCGCGTGCTGACGCGTCAGCGCGGTCCCGAGCGTCGCCACCGCGATCGGGAACCCGTGCTGGTGGCAGGCGATCACGTCCGTGTACCCCTCGACCACCAGCGCCCGGTTCTGCTCGCGGATCCCCTTCCCCGCCTGGTGCAGCCCGTACAGCGTCCTGGACTTGTCGAACAGCGGCGTGTCCGGCGAGTTGAGGTACTTCGGCTCGTCCTGATCGTCGATCCGCCGCGCCCCGAACGCGATCGTCCGCCCCGGCTGGTCGAGGATCGGGAAGATCAGCCGGTTCCGCAGCGCGTCGTACGGCGAGCCGTCCTGCCGCGGCTTGAGCAGCCCGAGCGCGAACAGCGCCCCCGGGTCGATCCCCTTCTTCTGCGCGAACAACGCCAGCCCGTCCCACCGGTCCGGCGCCACCCCGAGCCGGAACGCCTCCACCATCTCCGGCGAGATCCCGCGACGCTCGATGAGCGCCCGCCCCGCCGCCCCGTGCTCCGGGTGCGCCAGCAGCGCCTGGTAGAACGCCGCGGCCGTCGCGTTGACCTGCACGAGCGTCTTCCGGTCGATCTCGCCGCCGTCCGCGCCGTCGGCGGAGCCGGCCCCGCCGCCCTGCCCCGCCGCGGACCGGTCCCGCCCCGGCTGCCACGGCGTCAGCGTCACGTTGAACCGCTCCGCCAGGTGCTCGAGCGCCTCGCGGAAGTCCATCCGGTGGTACCGCTGCACGAACGTGAACACGTCCCCGCCGGCGCCGCACACGAAGCAGGTGAACATCTGCTTGTGCGGCACCACGTACATCGACGGGTTCCGGTCGTCGTGGAACGGGCACAGACCGACGAACTCCCGCCCCTTGGGCTTCAGCGCGACGACGGAACCGACGACATCCACGATGTCCGCGGCGTCCTTCACGCGCTGCTTGTCGTCGTTCTGGCGGGCGACGTCTGGCATGCGCTCGGGCTCCGCCCGGGGAGGGCGAGAAGCAGTCAGGGGCGAGAGGCGGTCGACCGGCGCCGGGCCCCAACGCTGCGCCGGAGGTCATCGAACGGACGGACCTGTCGGCCTCCTCGGGCTCCGTCGCGCACAGCCGATCGGCCGGGCGGTTTTCGGGGAACCAGGTCCCCCCGCCTCGGCGGCGATCCAGAAATCGGGCCCGAACTGACCATTGGAACGGTAGCCGACGACCGGGGAAGATCAAACCGGCGCAGGACATCCGGAACGCGCAGGCGGCGGTCGCACGGGCGATGCGGGTCGCGCCGTCCCAAACCCGTCCCGCGAACCGGGAGTCTGCTTATCGGACGCCGGACGCCCGCCGAACCCCCGCCACGCCTCCCCAGGAGCCCCCGTTGGATTCCACACCGCCAGACCCCGCCCGCCCCGAGCCCGAACGCCCGCGCACCGAACGCCGGGCCGTCGTTTTTTCCGGACGCGTCCAGGGCGTCGGTTTCCGGGCCTCCGTCCGCTCCATCGCCCGGCGCTTCCCGATCGCCGGCTGGGCCCGCAACGAGCCCGACGGCACCGTCCGCGTCGAGGCCCAGGGCCCCCCGGACGAGGTCTCCGCCTTCCTCGGCGAGGTCGGCCGGGAGTGGGCCTCGAACATCACCGGCGTCCGCAGCGAGCCCCTCGCCCCCGTCCCGGACGAGGCCGGCTTCCAGATCCGCCACTGACCTCCTCCGCGGCCCCTCCCTCGTCCGATCGGTGCTCTGTCCCTCCGTCACCCGCGATCCCGCCCCGCCATGCTCGTCCTCTTCGATCTCGACCTGACCCTCGTCTCGACCGGCGGCGCCGGGCGCGGAGCGATGGAGGCCGCCGGGCGGGCGCTCTTCGGCCCGGGGTTCGCCCGCCGCGGCGTCGAGTTCGCCGGCCGCCTGGACCCGGTCATCCTCGCCGACCTCCTTGCCGCGAACGGGCTGGAGCCGACGCCGGCGCGGGCCGACGCCTTCCGCCGCGCCTACCGCGACGAGCTGGAGGCCGCCCTCCGCGAGCGAGCCGACCGCTGCCGCGTCCTCCCCGGCGTCCCGGAACTCCTGGATGCGGTCGAACGCGAGGGATGGACGCTCGGGCTGCTCACCGGCAACTTCGAGGAGACCGGGCGGCTCAAGCTCCGGGCCTGCGGCCTCGACGCCGACCGCTTCCCGGTCCGCGTCTGGGGAGACGCGAGCCGGGAGGAACCCCACGAGCGCCACAAGCTCGTCGCCGCCGCCCTGGAGCGATGGCGGCGCGGGCCCGCCGAGGCCGCGGTGGTGATCGGGGACACCCCGCACGACGTCGCCGGCGCCCTGCACCACGGGGCCCGCCCGATCGGCGTCTGCACCGGCGGGCACGACCGCTTCGCCCTGGAGTCCGCCGGCGCCGCCCTGGTCGTCGACGACCTCTCCGACACCGAGGCCCTGATCGCGTGGATGCGGCGCCCGGCCGCCGCCGCGGGGGCCTCCGGCGCCTCCGCGCCGGCGCGGTAGCATGCGCCCGCCCGCAAGCGCCCTGCAATCCCGCCCGCGTCGAAGCCAAAGAAACCCCCGCGGCCCGCAACGGCCCGGAGGAGAGCCCCGTGAGCGACGCCCAGCGGCCATCGACCGGCCCACGCACCACGACGCCCGCCGAACGCCCGGACGACGCCCCCGGGCCGTTCGTGCCCGGCCCGGCGCGATCCCCCGCGCCGCTGCCCGTCCGCGCCGGCGAGCGTTCGCAGATGGTCGACGTGCTCCGCGGCTTCGCCCTGCTCGGGATCCTCGTCCCGAACATGATCTACTTCGCCCTGCCGGTCGACACGACGGGGGCCGGCCCGTACGGCGGCTTCCCCGCCGTGCTCGCCGGCGGCGCGCCCGCCCCGGCCGACGTGGCGTACATGGAAACGATGCACACCTTCTTCCTCGGGAAGATGATGTTCATCTTCTCCATGCTCTTCGGCGCCGGCGTCGTCTTCTTCGACCGCAAGGGCCCGCGCGTCACCGGGCTCTGGTACGCCCGCATGGGCTGGCTCGCCCTCTTCGGCGTCCTCCACGCCGTCTTCCTCTGGTTCGGCGACATCCTGCTCAGCTACGCGCTCGCCGGGCTCGCCCTCGTCTGGTGGGCCAGGCGCTGGAGGCCGAGCGTTCTTCTCGGCGTCGGCGGCGGGCTCTACCTCTCCGGCACGGCGGCCCTGCTCGGGCTGATGCTCCTGCTCACGTCCCTGGGCTCCGCCGAGTCCGCGGAGCAGATGCCGCGCCTGTTCACGCCCGAGGGGCAGATCGAGCGGTACCGGGGCGCCTACCTCGACGCGATGCTCGTCCGCCTCGCCTTCTGGGCCCAGTTCTTCCTGATCTACCCGTTCTCCTTCTTCTTCGGCGTCACCGGGATGATGCTCGGCGGCATCGGTCTCGCGCGGCTCGGCGTCCTCACCGGCGAGCGTTCGCCCCGCTTCTACGGCGTCCTCGCGGGCGTCGGGCTCGGCCTCGGGCTGCCCATCGCCGCCGGCTACGCCCTCGCCTGCGCCGACGGCGGCTGGACCGCCCGCGAGGCCGTCGTCTTCCAGACGACGGCGCAGCTCGCGGGCATCCCCCTCGGCCTCGGCTACGTCGGGCTCATCGGCGTCGTCTGCACCGCCGCGTGGGCGCGGGCGGCGCTGGCGCCCGTGCGCACGGCCCTCGGCAGCGCGGGCCGCATGGCCTTCACGAACTACATCGCCCAGTCCGTCATCTGCACCACCCTCTTCTACGGCTACGGCCTCGGCCTCTTCGCCGGGCTGGGCGGCGCCGGGCTCGCGGGCGTCGTCCTCGCCGTCTGGTGCTTCAACCTCGTCTTCAGCGTCCTCTGGCTCCGCTTCTTCCGCTTCGGCCCCCTCGAGTGGGTCTGGCGAGCCCTGACGTACATGCGTCTGCCCCGCATGCGCCGGGAACCCGCCCCCGCCTGGGCCGGAGCCTGCCCCCGCACCGAGAACCCGTGACGCCCGCCGACCACCACCCATCCGACCAGCCCGCCCCGACGCCCTCCGAGCGGATCGCCGGGAGTGTTCCCGCGCCGCCGCCGCTGCCTCCCGCGGTGATCGACGCCCCCGCGCCGCCCCTCCGCCCCGTCGCCGCCGCCGAGCGCATCGAGACGCTCGACGTCGTGCGCGGCTTCGCCCTGCTCGGCATCCTCGTGCCGAACATGATCGACTTCGGCCTCCCCAACGCCTCCGAGCTGTCCCCGCAGGCCGTGCTCCCCGAGGCCGGGGCGTGGAACACCTTCGGCGTCTGGGTCGTCTACGCGTTCTTCCGCGGCAAGACGATGGCCCTCTTCGCCATGCTCTTCGGCGCGGGCGTCATCCTCTACGGGCGCAAGTTCGACCGGCGCGATCCCCTCCCCCCGCTCCACGCCGGGGCCGGGCTGTGGCACCGCCGCATGGGTTGGCTCCTGGCCATCGGGCTGCTCCACCTCGTCCTGCTCTGGGACGGCGACATCCTCCACACGTACGCCATCGCCGGCGTCGGGTGGCTCTGGTGGGTCCGGCGGTGGCGCGCCCGGTGGCTCCTCGCGCTCGGGCTCGGCGTCGTGGCCCTGACCGAGGGGCTTCCCGTCGTCCTGAGCCTCGCCTTCATGTCGGGAGAACACCCGCAGCCGGTGTCGGCGTACGAGTACGTCCCCGCGCACGCCGGCGGGATCGGACGCATCATCCTCGACCGCCTCCCCGAGGCCGCCGGGAGCCTCGCGATGTCCCTCTTCTACTTCGCCTGGGTCTCGGCCGGGCTCATGACGGTCGGCATGGGGCTGACGCGGCTCGGGATCCTCACGGGCTCCCGCAGCACGCGGACCTTCGCCGTCCTCGCGGCCGCCGGGCTCCTCGCGGGCGTCGCCCTCCCCGCCGCCGCCCTCGCCCTGTGCCTGGAGCCGATCATGACCGACTGGCGCTGGGCCTGGCCCGTCACCCTCGCGACCTGGGCCGTCGCCCCGATCGGGGCGATCGGCTACGTCGCCGCCCTCGTCCTGCTCCTCCGCGTGCCGCGCCTCGGGCGGGCGATCGGGTGGCTGCTCGCCCCCGTCGGGCGCACGGCCCTGTCGAACTACGTCCTCCACTCCGCGGCCGGCGTCTTCGTCTTCTACGGGGCCGGCCTCGGGCTGGAGGGCCGGCTCCACCACGGCCAGCTCTTCGCCCTCACCCTCGCCTTCTGGGCCGGCAGCATCGTCGCCAGCCGCCTCTGGCTCCGCTTCTTCCGCTTCGGCCCCCTCGAGTGGGCCTGGCGATGCCTCACGTACTGGCGCCCCGAGCCCCTGCGGCGCCTCGGCAGCACCCCGTCGCCCGCGTAGGATCGCCCATGGCGTCGAGCTGGCGAGCCCTGTGCTCGGATTTCTACGTGAACCAGAAGCTGGCGGTGAAGCTCGATCTCCCGCGCAGCCGCGAGACCGTGCTCGACCTCTTCGAGCGCGTCCGCCGCGAGTTCCCGGGCATGCAGTCCTTCAAACGCTACAAGGACGAGCTCGCCCTCGAGAGCCCCACCAGCGACGAGCCGCACCGCTGGCTCGCCATCCGCTCCAACACCATCCGCTCCGGCGTCGTCAACCCCCCGCACGGCGAGGACGCCTACGGCCTCCACGGCTGCGTCCTCGAAGTCACGCCCTACTTCCTCAGCATCTCCCCCCTCGACGTCGAGTACCTCGAGCTCCTCTACGGCTTCGACCTCGCCGCCGGCGGCAACCACAACGCGATCGTCGCCAACGCCCTCATCTCCAGCAGCCCCCTCGCCAGCCTGCTCGACGTCCCCGGCGCCCATCCCATCGACTTCCAGCCCGTCTTCGGCCTGCGCCTGCACGACCTCGGGCTCGAGGGCGGGAACGGCGGGGGAGAGCGCTGGAGCGGGGGGCCCGTGGAGGCGCACTTCGAGGTCAAGACCCGCTCCGCCGAGCGCCCCCCGGCCGCGAACGGCGACATCCACGACCACGTCTCCGAGGGCGAGCCCATCAGCGTCTACCTCACGCTCCGCATCCACGACCCGGCGCAGGAACTCCGCGAGCTGCCCGAGGCCCTCCACCGGCTCTCCGAACTCGGCGAGCGCCTCGTCGAGACGCGCCTCGTCCCCGGCCTCCTCGCCCCGCTCCGCGAGGAGATCCTCAGCGGCGGGCACGGGACGGGGGCGCTGTGATCGCGCCCGCGTCCGTCGGCATCGCGCACGCCGCCCTCGGCTCGCTCGGATGGAGCGCCGCCCTCGCCCGCCAGGGGGCGGTCCGCTCCGCGATGGTCTGGGCCGCCGTCCTCGGCGGCGTCGTCATCCTCGCCGGCGTCCTGCTGCTGGTCGTGAAGTTCCGCACCAGCCGCGCCGCCCGCGAGGCCGACGCCCCCGGCAGCGTCTTCGAAGACCTCCGCCGCATGCGCGACCAGGGGCAGATCACCCCCGAGGAGTACGAACAGATGCGCAGCGCCGCGGCCGACCGCCTCCGCGGCAACACCCGCCCCCGGGCGCCGAGGATCTCCCCGGCCGAGGCCCGGATCGAAACCGAAGGGGAAATCCGGGCCCGCGAGGGGTACGACCTGACCGGCACCCCCCTCCCCGGCGCCCACCCGCCCCCCGGACCCCGTGGCCCTCAGAAAGGGCCCGATACGGGGGGAGACGCCCGCTGATTGGCGAAATCGGGAAACTCTGTGGCCCGTACGGTGTACGGGCTCTGCGAAAGAGTTTACGGTCGGGCGGGCAGCGTCTAGGCTGATGGCCTTGCGCGGGCGCGGAAGGACTCCGTTGCTCGCCTGCGGGTCCATCGCGGCCCGCAGGCCGCCGATACAGGCGGTGACGGGCGGAACATCCCGGGTGCTCTTTTCGCGAGGGGCGTATGGCGAACGAAGGTGGCAGTCGGCGGCGAGCGAACGAGGGTGTTCGGGCAGAGGCTGCCATGGACCGCGACGGCGGCAACACCGGATCCGGGTACGGGGGCCACGGGGGCGGAGCCGGCGGCAGCGCGGCCG
>CAYMFP010000150.1:0-7854 GCA_964389385.1 uncultured Phycisphaeraceae bacterium
GGGGGGGGGGGGGGGGGGGGGGGGGGGGGGGGGGGGGGGGGGGGGGGGGCGGGCCAAGCATCCGCGGCACCGGGGCCCGAGGGCGGGCCCGACGGTGGGATGGCCGAGCGGCTGAAGGCGCCGGTCTTGAAAACCGGTAGGGGCGTCAGCCCCTCGGGGGTTCGAATCCCCCTCCCACCGCTTCTCCGACGCCGGCCACGGCGGCCTCCGGGGCCACGGCCTCCCCGAGCACCTCGGCGAGGAACTCCGAGACGGCCTCGGGCGCGCTGTACGGGAGCATGTGCCCCGCCCCCCGGACCACGCGCTCCGGCGGGGTGCGGCGGTGCTTCAGCGGGAACATCTCGTCGTGCTCGCCGTGGATGTCGCGGATCCGCACGCCCGAATCCGGCGGCAGGCCGGGCCAGCTCAGGATCGCCGGAACGCTCCAGCGCGTGAAGTCCCACGGGGCCTCGGCGAGCATCGCCTTCGCCTCCGGCCAGAGGCGCTCGTCCACGCGGTTGCCGCGCATCATCCCGTCGAAGAGCAGGTCGCCCAACCGCCGGAGGAGCCAGGTGGGGGCGGAGCGGGTCATCACCGAGAAGAACCGGAAGCGGGCGGGCGGGACCTCGCCTCCGCTGCGCACGCTGTCGATGACGATGACCTCGGGCATGCCGAGGGCGTGGGCCATCTCCTGGGCGATCATGCCGCCGAAGGAAGAGCCGCCGATCGCGTCGGGGCGGAGGCGGCGGGCGAGATCGGCCATGCGCCGCGCATAGCCGCGGAGGGACTCGCCGCGTCGGTGGAGCAGGAACGGGAGCGTGACGATCGTCCAGCCCGGCGGGGGCCGCAGGTGCGCGAACAGCCGCGCGTCCGTGCCGAGGCCCGGGACGAGGAGCAGGCGTTTGGGCTCGTCGGGCGTCATCGCCGGCACTTCGACGCCTCGGCCCCGATGCGGATTCACGGCGCGCCGTGCCCGCTCCCGTCGGAGGGGCCGCGGGCTCAGCAGGAGCCGAGGCCGAGCTTCTCCGCCAGGAAGCCCGCGACCCCGCTCATCGGGATGCGGTGCTGGGCCTGGGTGTCGCGGTCGCGGACGGTGACGGTGCCGTCCTGGAGGGTGTCGCCGTCGATGGTGAAGCAGAAGGGGCAGCCGGCCTCGTCCATGCGGGCGTAGCGCTTGCCGATCGTCTGCTTCTCGTCGTACTCGATGAAGCCGGTGCGTCCGAACTTGGCGACCAGCTCTCGGTGCAGCTCGAGGGCCTTCTCGGGCATGCCGTCCTTCTTCACGAGCGGGTAGACGGCGGCCTTGATCGGCGCCACGCGCGGGTGGAACTTCATGTAGACGCCCGAGGCGCGGTCGGGGTCGGGCGTGTAGGCCTCGCAGAGGATCGCGAGCACGCCGCGGTCGAGCCCGGCGGAGGGCTCGATGACGTGCGGGAGGTACTTCTCGCCCTTGGGCTGGCCGTTCTTGGCGATCTCGCCGCGGGTGGGATCGAAGTAGTCGAGCTTGATGCCAGAGTGCTCTTGGTGCTGGCGGAGGTCGTAGTCCGAGCGGTGGGCGACGCCCTCCAGCTCGCCGAAGCCGGGGTGCGTGAAGGGGAAGCGGTATTCGATGTCGGAGGTGCCGGCGCCCTCCTTGGCGTAGTGGGCGAGTTCGTCCTTCTCGTGCTCGCGGAGCTGGAGGTTGTCGCCGGCGAGGCCGATCCCCTGCCACCAGGCCAGACGCCAGTCGCGCCAGAAGGCGTACCAGTCGCGGGCCTCGGACTCGTGGCAGAAGAACTCGATCTCCATCTGCTCGAACTCGCGCGAGCGGAAGGTGAAGTTGCGGGGCGTGACCTCGTTGCGGAAGGCCTTGCCGGTCTGCGCGATGCCGAAGGGCACCTGCACGCGCATCGTGTCCACGACGTTCTTGAAGTTCGTGAAGATGCCCTGGGCCGTCTCGGGGCGCAGGTACGCCTTGTTCTCCTCCCAGTCGCCGGTGGCGCCGATGATGGTGGGGAACATGAGGTTGAACGGCTTCGGCTCCGTCAGCGTGCCCTGCTCCGCCGCGTCGGGCCCGACGACACGCGGCATCAGGGAGGCGTCCAGGCTCCCGCTCGGCGAGAACGCCGCCAGGGGCAGGGAGATGAAGCCGGTGATGCCGTCCTCCGGCACCTTGTAGTACTTGGCCGACTTCTTCCGCGCCTCCCGCTCGCCCTTCTCGTCGCCGTCGAGGAACGCGTAGATCCGCGGCTGGTCCTCGGCCGAGTGCAGGGTGACGTGCACCCCCGCGAGGTGGTCCGCGCGGTAGCGCCGCTTGCTCTCCCGGCAGTCGACCATCGGGTCGTTGAACCCCGCGACGTGCCCCGACGCCTCCCACACCTTCGGGTTCTGGATGATCGTCGAGTCCAGCGGGACGATCCGCACCGGCTCGCCGTTCGGGCCGATCTTCCCGCGGCAGCCGAGCATGACGACGTCCTCCCACCAGGCGTCGCGCAGGTTCTTCTTGAGCTGCGCGCCCAGCGGGCCGTAGTCCCAGAACCCGTTGATCCCGCCGTAGATCTCCGACGCCTGGTAGACGAACCCGCGGCGCTTGCACAGCGCCATGATGTCGTCCATCGACTTCTTGCCCGGCGTGGCGGCGGGGGCGGAGGCGGGCGTCTGGTTCGCGGCGTCGGTCATGGCGGCTCTCCCGCCCGGCGCCGGTGGCCTGCGGCGGCGGGCGTCTGCGTGGGGCCACCACTCTACACCGGCCGCCGGAGGGATCGGAGACGCGAGGCGCCCGAGCGCCGGAACGCCCGGGCATCGCCTCGCCGCCTCCCACGCCCCTCCCCGCCCCTCCCCACCCCTCACCCCCCACTCCCCTTCCCCACCCCCTGCCCCCGGACGCTCAGCCCTCGCACCCGGCGCGGAACGCCCCCAGGAACCCGAGCAGGTCGTTCACGTTCACCGATCCGCTCCCGTCGAAGTCGGCCTCCGCCGCCTGCCCGCGGAAGGCGCCGAGGAACGCGAGCAGGTCGTTCACGTTCACGCCCCCGCTCCCGTCGAAGTCGGCCGGGCAGGGCTCCGCGGCCTCCGTCAGCGTCACCACCAGGCGAGGCGAATGCTGCTCCAGCAGGCTCGGGAGCTGGTGCTGCCCCCAGTGGTCCGCCAGGTAGTACGCCAGGTCGGCCGTCTTGAAGAAGTTCACCTTCAGGTTCGGGCTGTTGTCGACCGCGTGGCTGATCCGCAGGAAGACGAAGCCCCCCTCCCCGGCCCCCGCGTCGATCTGCGCGTTCAGGTACGCGACCAGCCCCTCGCCCCCCGCGGCGCTGGTCCCGTAACGGCCGGAGCCGCTGGGCGCGGCGGGCAGGAAGTCCTCCTCCACCATCCAGGCGTCGGTCGTGTCGAGCGTGCCGCTGTACCAGTCGCTGAGCAGCACGGTCGGCTCGGAGCGCCAGCCGAGCCCGTACAGGTCGCTCGTGTAGTCCGAGCCGAGCGCCGCCACGCTGACGCTGAACGAGGCCGAGGCGATCCGCTGCCCCGGCGCCAGCGCCGGCAGGGCGAAGGGCATCACGTAGCACCGGTCGAAGCCCCCGTTCATCCCCACCTCCGCCTGGGTGTTCGAGGCCGTGGAGACGAACTGCACCCCGGCCAGCGTCGACACCAGGATGTCCGCGTCGGCCCGGTCGCCGTAGATCGTGTGCGTCTGCCCGAGCGCTGCGCCTGCCATCGCCAGCCCACACACCACGGAAGCCGCCGCGCGAAGACCGTTCTCAGACATGTCAAACTCCTCCGGGCGCGTACGCCCGCTGACATTCCCGATGCGCCGGACCACGGCCCGGCGAGGACAATCCGCAATCGCCCGGCGCCGTCCGCCACCCGATCTCCGCTCCGGGGCGAGTTCCGCGCGCGAAGCTTCCGTGAAGCGGCCGGAACGCCCCCTCTTCGCGCCGGTCACCGGATTTACAGTGGGGCATCCCCGGAGCCCCGACCATGCACACCCGCCGCGCCCCGCTCGCCGGAGCCCTCGCCGTCCTCGCCGCCGTCCCGGTCCCGCACGCCGCGGCCGCGGACCCCTTCCCGGAAGGCTCCACCGTCTTCGCCGTCCTCCCCGACACCCAGTACTACGCCCACCATTACCCGGACATCTTCCACGCCCAGACCCAATGGATCGCCGAGAACCTCGCCCCCCTCAACATCGCCGCCGTCTTTCACGAGGGGGACATCACCAACCGCAACACCCCGCAGCAGTGGAGCGTCGCCCGGGACGCCATGGCCCGCGTTCTCGGACGCGTCCCGGTGCTCATGGCCAGCGGCAACCACGACCACGGCCCGAACGGCAGCGCCGACGACCGCTCCACGCTGCTCGACCAGTACTTCACCCCGCGGAGCTTCTTCGGGCGCGACACCCGCTACGGCACGCACGGCGCCGGCGTGCTGAACCACTACCGCCTCTTCGAGGCCGGCGGGCGCCGGTGGATCGGGCTCGCCCTCGAGTGGGCCCCCCGGCACGGCGTGGTCGAGTGGGCGAACGAGGTGCTCGCGCTGCACGAGGACCGCCTCGCGATCGTCGTCGTCCACGCCTACATGCACCGCGGCCCGCACCGCCTCGACCGGCAGGTCTACGGGCAGACGCAGAGCGGCTCGCCCTACGCCTACGGCACGGCCGACGACCCGGAGGGCACCTCCGACGGGGGCGACCTCTGGCGGAACCTCGTCTCGCGCCACCCGAACGTGGTCTTGGTCCTCAGCGGGCACATCGGCGGCACGGGGCTGCTCTCGAGCCCGACGCCGCACGGCAACGTCGTGCACCAGATGCTCGCCGACTACCAGTCCGAGGAGGAGGGCGGCGCCGGCTACCTCCGCCTGATCGCGCTCCTGCCGGACGGGGCCTCCCTCCGCGTGCGCACCTACTCGCCGTGGGAGGACGCCTGGCGCCGCGACGGCGAGAACGAGTTCGGCCTCCAGCTGATCACCGCCCCGGGGCACGGGGGCTGGATCTGCAGGCCCGACGTCCACCCGATCGGGGGCGGGGACGGGAGCCTCGACGTCAACGACCTGCTCGCGTACCTCGGGCTCTTCCGCGCGGGCGATCGCCGGGCCGACCTCGCCCCGACCGAGGACGGGGACGGCGTCGTCGACGTGAACGACCTGCTCGCCTTCCTCGCCGCCTTCCGCGCCGGGTGCCCCGAGCCCGCTCCGGACCCGCTCCCGCCGGAGCCGCGCTGAGCCCCGGCCGCGGGTCTCGGCTTGGGCGCGGGGCCCCATAGGCTTCGGGTTCCATGGCGCCCCCCCCTGCCCCCGTCGCGATCCCCCCCGCCGCCGAAGCCCAGGGTCCGGGCGTGCTCGAAACGCTGCTCGGCGAGCCCGTGCTCGCGATCTTCCTCGTGCTCGCGGTGGGCCTGGCCGCGGGGCGGATCGAGGTCCGCCGGATCGGGCTCGGCTCCGCGGGCGTGCTCTTCGCGGCGCTGGCGTACGGCGTGCTGCGGGCGCGGTCCGGCGTCGGCGGGGAGGGCGTGGCCGACGCCTTCGCCGCGCTGCGGCAGGTGGGCGTGGTCCTGTTCGTGTACACGGTCGGGCTGGCCGCGGGCCCGAGCTTCTTCCGCGCCTTCCGCTCGAACGCGCGGGCGGTCGCGCTGCTGGCGCTGGTGATCTGCGGGGCGGGGGCGCTCGCCACGGGCGGGCTCGCCCTGATCGCGGGGCTGCCCGCCGACCTCGCCGCCGGGCTCTTCGGCGGCGCGATGACGAGCACGCCGGCGCTCGCGGCCGCGGCGGAGGCGTTCGCCGCCCGCGGGGACTCCGCGGCCGCGGCCCGCGTGGCGATCGGGTACGGCGTCGCCTACCCGTTCGGGGTCGTCGGCGTGGTCCTGTTCGTGCAGCTGCTCCCGCGCCTGCTCGGCAAGGACCTCGCCCGCCTCGCCCGGGAGGAGGCGGACCCGCACGAGGCCGAGGAACGCATCGCCCGCGCGCTGGTCCGGGTGGAGCACCCCGGCGTCGCCGGACGCCGCCTGGAGGAAGTCCCGCTGATCAGCGACCGCCGGTGCCGCGTCTCGCGCGTCCTCCGGCGGACGGACCGCGGCGACCGGCTCGAGCCCGTCCCCCCGGACCTGACGCTCGAGCCGGGGATGGAGGTGCTCGTGGTCGGGCGCCCGGCGGACCTCGACGTCGTCGTCGACTTCCTCGGACGCCGCAGCGAGCACGCGGTCGTGCTCGACGTGGAGACGCAGCGCCGGCGGGTGATCGTCACCTCGCCCCGCTTCGTGGGGCGTTCGCTGCGCGACCTCCGCCTCCTGCCGGCGTACGGCGTCGTCGTCACCCGCATCAACCGCTACGACACGGAATTCGTCCCCGCGGCCTCCGAGCGCCTGCAGCGCGGCGACGCGCTCATCGCCGTCGGCGAGCCGAGCAGCCTCGAACGCTTCGCCGAGGACGCGGGGCACCGCGCCTCCGCGGCCGACGAGACGGACCTCATCTCCCTCGCCGCCGGGATCGCCCTCGGCGTCGTGCTCGGGCTCGTGCCGGTGGGGCTGCCCGGCTCGGACGGGGGCGGGTCTTCGTTCAGCCTGGGGATGGCGGGCGGGCCGCTGCTGGTGGCGCTGGTGCTCGGGCACTTCGGGCGGATCGGCCCGCTGACCGCCCGCCTGCCGCGCCCGTCGCGCGTGGTGCTCATGGAACTCGGGCTCGTGCTCTTCCTCGCCGGCGCCGGCGTGCAGGCGGGGGAGGGGCTGCTGCCGATCCTCGCCGAGAGCGGGCCGATGCTGCTGGCGATCGGCGCGGCCGCGACGATCCTCCCGATGCTCGCCGGCTTCTTCGCCGCGCGCTGGTGGCTCCGCATGCCGCTGCTCGCCTCCCTCGGCGCCATCTGCGGGGGCATGACGAGCACCCCCGGGCTCGGGGCGATCAGCTCCAAGACCGACGCCAACGCCCCGGCCGTCGCCTACGCGACGGCCTACCCCGTCGCCCTGATCGTGGTGACGGTGCTCGCCAAGGCGCTCGTGTACGCCCTCGCCTAGGCGTGCCGCGGGCCGCTGCGCCCCGCGCTCCGGGCGGAACGGAGCGAGCGGGTCGGGGCGGGGTGGAGCGGCGCGTCATCCGCCCGCGGCCGCACCCCGAAGCTCCCCCTCGGCCCCCGCGGCCCTTCGCCAACGCCCCCTTGGAGCCTTGCCATGAACGTGATCGTCGCCGGAGCCGACGGGCCCGTCGGCCGCCTGATCTGCCGCGAGGTCCTCCGCCACAGCCACGGCGTCACCGCGATGATCGCCGAGGCCGTCGACGCGCCCGACTTCCGCGCCATGGGGTGCGACGTGATCGTCGCCGACACCCGGGGGCGCGTGACCGGCGCCTTCGACGGCGCCGACGCGTGCATCATCGCGGACGGGCTGCCGCGGTCGGAGAAGCGCCGCGAGATCGGCCTCCTCGACCAGAACGCCGTGATGAACGTGATCGACGGGGCGGAGGAGCGCCTGCCGCGCACCGGGCGGGCGAACGTTCCTCAGGCCGACACCGCGGAGGCGGGCGTCGGGCGGGTCGTCCTGCTCAGCTTCCTCGACCCGACCAGGTTCGAGGGCGAGCCGGCCGGCGAGCAGCGATTCCACCGCACGATCCGGGGCGACCGCCGCCTGATGGAGTGCCCGCTCGCCTGGAGCATCATCCGCCCCGGCGAGATCGTCACGCAGGGACACGGCAGCGGGCGGATCGACGCCTCGACGGATCTGAAGAGCTGGCGCGAGATCGAGGCCGGCGACGTCGCCCGCACGGCCGTGCACGCCCTGCTCACCGGCGACGCCGACCGCAAGAGCATCGAGATCACGGGCGGGCAGACGCCGATCCCGGAGGCGGTGCGGACGGCGTAGGCGGGGCCGGCGCCAACGCGCCAACGCGCCGGAACGTCCACGCGTGCCCGATCGGGGCCGCGTC
>CAYMFP010000151.1:0-7847 GCA_964389385.1 uncultured Phycisphaeraceae bacterium
GGATGAGGCCGGAGATGGTGACGGCGTGGGGGTCGAGGTTGTCGAGCCCGGGGCCGGTGATGGAGGGCGCGGCGGAGGTCGGGGCGGTGGTCATGGGGTTCCCTCGGGGACGTCGTTGGGCGCGCGGGGGCGTGCGGGATGGTACGGGAGGTGGACGGGGGAGGCCACCAACGGGGGAGTCGCGGGGGCGGCGGGCGGAGGGCGGGCAGGGGGCGGACGGGGCTGGCGGGGGCACGGGTGCGCGCCGTGCCCTGATGGGGGCGGGGGCTTGGCGGGGCGCGTGCATCGGCGGGGTTGGGGGCCCCGAACTGGCGCGCCGTCCGGAACGTCCGGCGGCGCCGCCGGGTCCGGGGCGTGGACGCGGTCGATGCAGCGCCGCGCTTTCGAAAACTACTTGGAGCTCAACATGCTGAATCAGAAGAATCTGCTCGTGGTGTGCGCTGGCGCGGCGCTCGGGATGGGGTCGCTGGCCGTGGGCCAGCAGGGGCAGCGGCCGGGCGAGGGCCAGCGGCCCGGGCAGCAGCAGACGCAGCCGGACCGGCAGCGCGAGATGGACCGGATGCGTCAGGGGCAGCGGGAGGGGCAGGGGATCCTGGACAAGGTGAAGAGCGACCAGCAGTTCTCGACGCTGGCGCGGCTGATCCAGGCCGCGGATCTGGAGCTGGAGGAGGGGAAGCAGTACACGCTGCTGGCGCCGACGAACGAGGCGTTCCGGCAGATGGACCCGTCGCTGATCGAGCAGCTGACGATGCCGGAGAACCGGGAGACGCTGGAGCTGGTGCTCAAGCACCACATCATCGAGGAGCAGCTCGACGAGCGGGCGCTGCAGGGCAAGGAGCACGTGAAGACGCTGGCGGGGCAGCGGCTGAAGGTGGGCGGGGAGTCTTCGGGGATGGAGCCGCGGCGTCCGGGGCAGAGCGGCGAGCCGGGGCGGATGGAGCGCCCGGGCGAGGGCCGGCCGGGTGATGCGGGGCGGCCGGGCGGGGATCGCCCGGGCGAGACGGGGCGTCCGGGGCAGTCGGGCTCGCCGGGCGAGGAGACGGACGCGGGATCGCGTCCGACGCCGCGGCCGGGCGAGAGCGGGACGCCGGGCGAATCGCCGCGTCCCGGGGAGAGCGGGACGCCGGGCGAGTCGTCGCGTCCCGGGGAGGGCGGCGTGCCGGGCGAGCGCACGCGGCCGGGG
This sequence comes from uncultured Phycisphaeraceae bacterium, assembly GCA_964389385.1. Taxonomy (GTDB): domain Bacteria; phylum Planctomycetota; class Phycisphaerae; order Phycisphaerales; family UBA1924; genus CAYMFP01. The sequence continues at coordinate 1,184 of CAYMFP010000151.1, forward strand.
CAGACGGACCGCGGCGGGCAGCAGGGCGAGCTGCGGATCGGCGACGCGACGGTGACGCAGGCGGGGATCGAGGCCTCGGACGGCGTGATCCACGCGGTGGACGCGGTGCTGCTGCCGGTGCCGGCGAACCTGCTGGAGGTCGCGCAGGAGGCGGGGTCGTTCAACGTGTTCGTGCAGCTCGTGCGTCAGGCTGGGCTCGAGGACCGGCTGACGGGCGAGGATGAGTACACGCTGTTCGTGCCGAGCGACCAGGCGTTCCAGCAGATGGGCCAGCAGCGCCTGCAGCAGCTGCTGCAGGACCCGGACGAGCTGGAGAAGCTGCTGCAGAACCACATCGTCGAGGGGCGCGTGTACAGCGACGAGGCGGTGCGGCAGCGGCTCGCGTCGACGCTGGCGGACGAGGAGCTGCGCGTCTCGCAGCAGGGCGAGCAGATGCGCGTCAACGACGCCTCGGTGCAGATGAAGGACATCGAGGCGAAGAACGGCGTGATCCACGTGATCGACTCGGTGCTGGCGCCGGGGTCCGAGGGCCGGACGGAGCGGCCGGTCGAGGATCGCGAGCCGGCGCGTCCGGGCGCGGGGTCGCCGGGCGCCGGCGGCGGCATGGACCGGTGAGCGCAGGACGCACGGGTGGGGCGCGGGGTGGGGCGCGAGCGTGCCGCCGCGGGGGCAAGCCCCGCGGCGGCGTTTCCTTTCTCGGAGGCGACGCGCGTGACGGGCGCGCGAGGCCCGGGTCCGGGGGTTGCGGCCCGGCGGCGGAGTTGTTGCGCCGGGGGCGATCCGGTAGGATCGGGCGTCCCCGAAAGGATCTACCGAGTGTCTCAAACGCTTCTACAGAGAATCGCCGCGGGGGACTCCGCGGCGGTGAAGGAATGTATGGATCGCTACGGCGGGCTGGTGTGGTCGCTGGCGCGCCGGATGTGCCCTTCTTCGACCGACGCGGAGGACGCGGTTCAGGAGGTCTTCGTGGCCCTCTGGGAGAGCTCGGACCGGTTCGACCCGGAGCTGGGCACCGAGACGACGTTCGTGGCGATGATCGCGCGGCGCCGGCTGATCGACCGGGCGCGGAAGGCGTCGCGGCGTCCGGGGTCTGCGAAGCTGGTGGAGGAGATCGCGCCGTCGGAGGACCGCCCGGGGAGCGAGATCCGGGAGACGTCGGAGGAGGCGAAGAAGGCGCAGGAGGCGCTCAAGCAGCTGAGCCCGGACCAGCAGCGCGTGCTGCGGCTGGCGGTGTACCACGGGCTGAGCCACGACAAGATCTCGCAGAGCACGGGGCTGCCGCTGGGGACGGTGAAGACGCACATCCGGCGGGGGCTGATCCGCGTGCGGGAGATCCTGGCGGAGGCGGAGCGGGAGCGGCAGGCGGAGGCGACGACGGGCGCGGCGTGACGGCGCAGTACGCCCGGCGTGCGGAGGCGTCCCGCGGGCGTCAGGGTGGCGTCGTGCGCTCTGGCGGCGGCGGGTTGGCGATGGCGTCGTAGCCGTCGCCGACGCCGCTCGCGAGGAAGGGCGTGAGGCTCTGGTCGCCCTCGTCGCCGGTGAGGAGGCGGCCGCCGTTGTCGACGCCGTCTCGCCCGACGGCGTAGAGCAGGTACGTGCGGGCGTGCTCGTCGGGGGCGTCGAAGGCGCGGTAGCGGAAGCGGCGGTCCGGGGCAAAGGGATCCTGCGGGATCTCGGGGAGGTAGGCGGGGACGAGTCCGGCGAGGTCGGCGGGCGGGCGGGTGTGGTCGACGCGGTGGCGCTCGATCGCGACGAGGAGGCGGATCAGGCCGGCGCGGGAGCGGATCAGGGGATCGGTGCCGCTGGCCATCCTGCTCCAGATGCCGAGGTCGAGGAAGACGTGCCGCGGCTGCGCGGCCTCGTCGAGCGCGGCCTCGAGATCGGCGGCGGCCTGCGCGTCGCCGGGGTTGCGGGCGAGGCGGACGGAGGCGTCCTTCCAGCGGTCGAGGAGTTCGTTCGTCTCGCGGCGGGAGGCGGAGAGGGCGGCGGCGACGGTCGGGATGCGGCGGAGGTCGGGGCCGGAGTCCGGGAGGACGTTGAGGCTCTTGAGCGCGGAGGGGATGGGGCGGCCGCTGCCGCGGCCGTCGTCGGTGAAGGTGCGCTGCACCAGGTCCGCCATGAAGAGGCGCTCGCCCTCGATCGCGGCGGCGGCGACCTCGGGATCGAACATGCGATCGAGGCGGTCCGCGAAGGCGGCGAGGGCTTCGGCGGAGAGGTTGCCCCGGAGGACGGCGTCGCGGATGCGCCCTTCGGCCAAGGCTCCGATCGCGACGCGGACCAGGCGCGAGATGAGCAGGGGCTGGAAGGAGGCGGCGCGCGCCAGGGCGAGGAGGTGGTCGACGCGGCGGAGCATTTCGGCCTCGTCGCCCGCGTCGACGGCGAGGTCGAAGCGGCCGGCGGCGTACCGGGCGAGTTTTCGGGCGGCGCCGTACGCCTCGATGTACATCGTGTCGGCGAGGGGCGGGTTGCCCTCCGGGAGGGGGGAGAGGGAGAGCGGGGCGGCGGCGATGGCGTCGAGGTCCGCGTCGATCCCCCCCGCCGGGGCCCGCTCGGCGGCGATGCGGGTGGCGAGGAGCGTCCAGCGGGCCGAGGTCTCGTCGTCGTAGTAGGACGCCTCGCCGCGGATGTCGGTGAAATCGACGTACGCGTGCGCGGCCGAGGTATCGACGCCCTCGGCGTTGAGGCGGCGCTCGGCCTCGGCGAGGGCCTCCTCCTCGATCTTCCCGAGACGCTCGGCGGCCGCGAGGAGGATGGGGTAGGCGTTGGGGGCGTCGGGATCGGCGCCCTGGGAGGCGATGGCGAGTTCGCGGAGCTTCGCGTGGTAGTCCGTGGAGATGACGGGGCTGCGGTTCAGGCTGAGCAGCGTGACGACGACGTACGCCAGGGCCGCGAGGAAGGCGAGCGAGCCGACGGCGATCAGGATGAGGGGGATTCGGCCGTGCATCGTTCCTCCGTGACGGGCCTGCGCGGACGCGGCCGAGCGGCAGAACTCGGAGCAGCGGATCGGAGTTCGCGCCGAGCGCTGAGCGGACGGCGCCGGCCGCGGGCTCCCGTCTGCACCCCCCCGCCCACCCCACCCAGCCCACCCACCCCCCGCTCTCGCGGGCGGCTGGACGTGCGCCGACGGTCAGGCGGCGGCCTGCTGCGGCTTGCCGGAGCCCGCGGCGCCGAGGCGGAAGGCGGTGGCCACGGCGAAGAAGGCCCAGAGGAGGTCGAACGCGCTGAAGGAGGCCTTGAACATGTCGGCCGTCGCGGCCTCGCGGAAGGCGGCGACGTTCTGGCGCATGAAGGCGTCGACGTCGTCGGTCTTCGCCTGCTGCTCCTGCGGGGAGAGGGCGTCGAAGCGGGCGGTCGCCTCGGCCCAGACGTCGGCCGGGTAGTCGCTCTCGGACTCGGGAAACTCGGTGTCGGCGTTCGGGGGGTAGTCCAGGGAGCGGTCGGCCTGGCGGTACTCCTCGACGACGTCGTCGGCGATGAAGCTGACGACGAGCTCTCGGCTCACGGCCGGGGGCGGGTTCTGCTTGACGTAGGCGTCGACGTCCCAGACCGCGGCGGCGTACTTGCCCGCGGTGACGGCGCCGAGGGCGACGACGGCCGCGAGGACGCCGGTGAAGACAGAGCCGCTCCCGCGGAGCCCTGCGGCGAAGCCGAGGCCGACGAGCAGGCCGATGCCCCAGGCGAGGTAGCCGATCTCGAAGCCGGTGAAGTGCGAGATGGCGGCCCAGACGGCGGCGCCGGCGAGGCCCGCGAGGATGCCGAAGACGAGTCCCTTGACCATGCCCAACCGCTCCTCTCCTGCGCCGCGGGCGCCGCGGCGGAAGGGGGCATGATGACGCGCGGCGGCCCGGGATGCAAGCTCGGCGGAGTGCGGGCGCCGGGTTCCTTAGTTCTCGGGCGGTTCGGGGAGGGGGGCGGGCGGATTGGCGACGGCGTCGTAGCCGGCGAACTCGTCCCGGGGCTGGAGGGGCTTGAGGGCGGCGTCCGTGAAGGCGGCTTCGGGGTCGGCGTGGAGGCGGCCGCCGTCGTCGGTCCCGTCGGCGCCGACGCTGTAGAGGATGTAGGTCCGGGTGTGGGCGTCGGGGGCGGCGAGGGGTTGATAGCGGAGGCGGCGGTCGGGGGCGTAGGGGTCTTCGAGGACGGCCGGGAGGTAGTCGGGGACGAGGGCTTCGAGGGAGGCGGGCGGGGCTCCGTGATCGAGGATGTGCCGCTCGATGGCGAGGTGGGTGCGGACGAGGGAGGTATGTGCCCGGCTCTGCTGGAGGGCGCCGACGGCCTTGTCGATCGCGGGGAGGAGGTAGGAGAGCAGGACGTAGCGGCGCTCGTTCTCGACCCGGCGTTCGATCGCGGTGATCTCGGCCGCGGGTGCGGGGTCCGAGGGGGTCAGGGCATGCTCGCGGGCGAGATCGAAGTAGCGGTTGCCGAGTTCCACCGTCTCCTTGCGGCCGGCAGCGAGCAGGCCGAGCGCCTTGGGTCCCGGCGAGAGCCCGTGCTCGATCAGCGTGCCGCCGCCCTTGCCGTCGTCGGTGTGGGTGTGCTGGACGGCGTCGAGGACGATGAGCCGCTCGCCCTCGATGGCGCGGAGGTACGGGTCGAGCGGGTCGACCCCGGCGAGGTGGCGCTCGGCGGCCGCGAGCGCGGGGCCGGTCAGGCGACCCTCGACGGCGGCGTCGTGCAGGCGGGAGAGCGTGAGGTGATGGACGGCGATGCCGACGAGGGCCTCGATGAGCGTGGCACCGGACTCGGGGGCGCGGCGGAGGGCCGCAAGGTGCCCGAGGCGGCGGAGGACCCCGGCCTCGTCCCCGGCGAGGGTGGCCTCGCGGAAGCGGAAGGCCGTGTAGCGGGCGAGGCTGCGGGTCTCGCCGAGGTGCGGCATGTTCAGCCCGAGGAGCATGCTGGGAGCGTCCTCACCCGGCGGGATGAAGACGTCGGCGGCGGCGATGCGGTCGAGCAGGGCTTCGATTTCGGCGAGGCGGGGATCGGCAAGGGCGATGCCGGTGATCTCCGCGGAGAGGCGGATCTCGATCTCGGGGCGGTCGTCGGGGCCGAGCGAGCCGGCGCGGCCGAAGTCCGCGTGCACGCGGCGTTCGCTGATCGGCTCGCCCCCGCTGCGGTGGTGGCGCTCGAGGACGGGCGCCGTCGCGTCGGTCTCGATCCGGCGGAGGAGGTCCGCGGCTTCGCTGATGAGCGGGACGCCGTTGACGGGCTCGGCGACGTCCGGCGGAACGGGCTGGTGGGCGGCGACGAGTTCGCGGCGTTTGGCCCAGTAGTCGACGGAGATGACGGGCTTGGCCGTGCCCTCGTAGTGGACGACCCAGGCGACGAGGGCGCCGAGGGCGAGCACCGCGATGGCGAGGGCCCAGAGGAGGACGACCAGGCAGCGGGCGGGGCGGAACGCTTTCCGGGGCGGGGGCATGCGCGTGGTTTATACCACGGGCGCGGAGCGTGCGGGCAGAGGCGGGCCCGACGCGGTGCGCCGGGCCTCCGTCGTGGGCGCCGGCATCGGAGAGCCGCCACCGCTGCGCCCTCCGCCGCGGTGCGGCGGGGGCGAGCGGTGGCACTCAGAGAGAGGGCCGAGAATGCCGCGGTTACTTGGAATGGTCGAAGACGCCGCGGCCGGTCTTGTCGCCGAGGCGCCCGGCGGTGACGAGCTGGCGGAGCAGGGGGCACGGGCGGTAGCGGTCGTTGTTCAGGCCCTCGGCCAGGACGTCCATGATGTGGGCGCAGGTGTCCAGGCCGATGAAGTCGGCCAGGCGGAGGGGGCCCATCGGGAAGTTGCAGCCGAGCTTCATGATGCCGTCGATGGCCTCGGGCTCGGCGACGCCCTCCATCCAGGCGTAGAAGGCCTCGTTGATCATCGGCATGAGGACGCGGTTGGAGACGAAGCCGGCGCGGTCGTTGGCGGGCAGGGCGGTCTTGCCCATCGCCTGCGCGAGGGCGATGACGCGGTCCGTGACCTCGTCGGAGGTCTCCAGGCCGCGGATGACCTCGACGAGGGCCATGACGGGGACGGGGTAGAAGAAGTGCATGCCGATGACGCGCTGCGGGGCGGCGGGGTCGGCCTGGCGCGTGGCGGCGGCGATCTCGGTGATGGAGATGCTGGAGGTGTTGGAGGCGAGGATCTGGGGGCGCTCGCGCTTCTGGCCGGCGGGGCTCTCGGCGAGGCGGGCGAGGGCGTGGAAGAGGTCCTTCTTGACGTCGGCGTTCTCGACGACGGCCTCGATGACGATGTCCGCGTCCGCGAGTTCCTGGAGGTCGCCGGCGTAGGCGATGCGGGCGAGGGCGGCGTCGGCGTCCTCGCGGGTCATCCGCTGCTTCTCGACGGCGCGGTCGAGCAGCTTCCTGTGGTTCGCGCGGCAGCGGTCGACGGAGGCCTCGGAGGCGTCGTAGATGCGGGTGGCGAACCCGGCGACGGCGGCGACCTGGGCGATGCCGCCGCCCATCTGCCCGGCGCCGACGACGGCGACGGTCTGGACGTGGTGATTCGTGCTGGTGGCGGGCATGTTCTGTCTCCCTCAAGAAGAACGGGGAGGGAGGGTAGGGATGGAGATTGAGAGAAACGCGAAGGACGCGGAGAGGGAAGAACGCAGAGGACGCGGAGGCCGCAGAGGAGGAAGAGGAGGACACGGAGAGGGGGTGAGGGATGGAGTGGGGTGAGGGTGTGGGG
>CAYMFP010000152.1:0-7832 GCA_964389385.1 uncultured Phycisphaeraceae bacterium
CCCCCGCCCGATGACCGACCTCGCCCCGCCAACCAGCTTCGCCTCGAACGGCAACGGCCGCGGCCGCCGGTTCCCGGAACGCCCGCCCGTCGGCGTCCTGTTCGACAAGCAGCCGCCGCACTCCCTGGAAGCGGAGATGTCGCTGCTCGGGTCGATGCTGCTCGACCCGCAGGTGATCGGCGAGGTCGTCTCGATCGTGCAGCGCCCGGATCAGTTCTACTCCGAGGCGCACGGGGCGATCTTCGCCTCGATCCTGGCCGTCTACGACAAGCACGCCTCGGGGGACATCGTCCAGATCGTCGAGCACCTGCGCGACAAGGGCGTGATCGAGCGCGTCGGCGGGCACGCATACCTCATCGAACTCGCCGAGCGCGTCCCCTCGGCCGTCAACGCCCCGCACTACGCGCGCATCGTCGCGGAGAAGGCCAAGCTCCGCGACCTCATCGCCGCGGCGAGCCAGATCCTCTACGAGACGTACCACGCGGGCGAGCTGGACCTCGACGGCGGGCGCGAGGTCGTCGACCGGGCCGAGCAGGCGATCTTCGACATCGCCGAGAAGAGCGAGACCAGCGAGGCCGAGGCCCTCAAGGACCTGCTCGCCCAGCAGATCGAGCTCATCGAGGCCGCCGAGCGCGACGGCGTCTCCGGGTACAAGACGGGCTTCGACGACCTGGACGAGAAGCTCAGCGGCCTGCAGCCGGGCGAGATGATCATCCTCGCGGCCAGGCCCTCGATGGGCAAGACCGCGATGGCGCTCAACATCGCCGAGCAGGTCGCCTTCGGCGGGCGCACGCCGTGGTCGCCGCCCGGCGACTACACGCCCACGCCGGTCGGCGTCTTCAGCCTCGAGATGTCGCGGCAGGCGCTCGCGGCCCGCATGCTGTCGGCCCGGTCGGGCATCGACGCGCACTCCCTCCGCACGGGGCGTCTGACGATGGACGACTGGCAGCGCCTCAACCGCGCCGCCGGCGAGCTCTACGAGGCGCCCATCTACATCGACGACACGCCCGGGCTCACCATCCTCGCCATGCGCGCCAAGGCCCGCCGCATGGCCCGCAAGCACGGCGTCAAGGTCCTCATCGTCGACTACCTCCAGCTCCTCTCCTCCCCGGCGGCCGCGCGGGAGGGGCGGCAGAACGAGGTCTCGACCATCTCGCGCCAGATCAAGGCCCTGGCGCGCGAGCTCAACGTCCCCGTCGTCTGCCTCGCCCAGCTCAACCGGGCCGCGGAGCAGCGCGAGGGCAACCGCCCGCGCATGAGCGACCTCCGCGAGTCGGGCTCGATCGAGCAGGACGCCGACGTCGTCCTCCTCCTCCACCGCGAGGCGTACTACCACAAGGACGACCCCGCCTGGTTCGAGGAGAACCCGGACAAGGCCAACCTCACCGAGCTCATCGTCGCCAAGCAGCGCAACGGGCCGACCGGCGTCGTCAAGCTCACCTTCGACAGCGCCACGACGCGCTTCAAGAACTACGACCACCACCACAGCTACGCCGACGCCGTCGCGTACCAGTCGATCGCCAGCCGCCAACCGGCCGTGCCGCCCACGTACGCGCAGCCGGCGCCGCCCCCGCCTTCCGGCGACCCCGCCCCGCCGCGCCGGGTCGGCTTCGCGCCCGGCCCCAAGACGGGCCCCGTCGCCGACCACCGCGACGGCGGCGGCTCCGACGCCAACCTCGACGACGAGTTCAACCGCTACTCCGACGAGGAACTCCCGCCCTTCTGAGCCGGCCGCGGGCGGCGCGCCCGGAGCGCCCCGGCCCTCTCCCCGTGCCGTCCTCCGGCGATTCCCAATGCCCCAAAGGGCAAGCGACGCCCCGGCTCCTCGCCGGGGCGTCGTGCGTTCCAGACCCGTGCCCCCTTGCGGTCGGGAGGATCAGTCCTCCGGCACGTCGTCCCCCGTCACGACCTCCTTGAAGGCCGCGCGGAGCTTGGCCGTGATCGGGCCCTCGCCGTCGCTGATCTTGTGCTCGCGGGTGATCTTCCCGCCGGTGTGCTCGTCGACCTGGCGGACGGCGATCATCTCCGCGGCCGAGCCGGTGAGGAAGATCTCGTCGGCCTCGAGGAGTTCGGGGAGCCCGAAGACCTTCTCCGTGCACTTGATCCCGACCTTGGGGCAGAGCTCGTCCTTGACGAAGCGGCGGGTGATGCCCTCGAGCGCCCCGACGTCGCACGGGGGCGTGAAGAGCTCGCCGTTCTTGGCGAAGAAGATGTTGTCGCCCGAGCCCTCGGTGATCTGCCCGTGGATGTTGAGCATGACGACCTCGAGGCAGCCGAGCTTGATGGCCTCGACCTTGGCGAGGATGTTGCTCAGGTAGTTCAGGCTCTTGATGCGGGGGTCCAGGCTCTCGACCGGGACCTTGCGCCGCTCGGCGACGACCACGCGCATCCCGTCGCGGTACATCTCCTCCGGGTAGAGCTTGATCTGATCGGCGATGCAGATGACGCCCGGCTCCGGGCAGTTGAACGGGTTGAGCCCGAGCGTCCCGACGCCGCGGGTCACGACCAGGCGGATGTACCCGTTGCGGATCCCGTTGACCTGCACGCACCGGCGCTGGATCGCCTCCATCTCCGCCCGGCTGACGTGCTTCTCGAGGTCCAGCTCGATCTTCCGGGCGCACTCGTACAGCCGGTCCATGTGCTGCCCGAGCTTGAAGATCTTCCCGTTGTAGACGCGGATGCCCTCGAACACGCCGTCCCCGTAGAGCAGGCCGTGGTCGAAGACGCTGACCGACGCCTGCCCCTTCGGATACATCTCGCCGTTGACGTAGACCCAGGGCCTCTGGGCCGGGTCGAACTCCGATGCGAGCGGCTGGCGCAGCGTGGTGTGGGTGGGCTCGGCGGCTTGTGTCATCGATGTCTCCTTGCGCGGACCGGGCATTGAAGCACCCTCGCCGTCACTCCGCCGCACCGAACCGGCACGCCGGGCGCGCAATCGTAGGGGCTCCGCCGCGGCCGTCCCCCGCGTCGGGAAGGTCGGATTGGCACCCCACTGGTTCGGGCGGATACCCTCTCACTCGGAGGAACCGGTCCGGGCTCGCAAGGAGCCCGGAATAAAGTGTTGCCACAGCGGTTCCCGAGCCCAACCCGGCTGCTCGGCCGCGCCCCCGCCGCTGTGCAGCCTCCGCACCGAAACCAGGGAGAACACATGCAGACCCGTCGCGTCGCCGCCATCGCCCTCCTCGCCCTCTCCGGCGCCGCCCTCGGCTTCGCCACGGCCCGCACCGCCTCCGGGCTCCAGCCGGCGGCGGCTCTCACGGCCGCCAGCACCGGCGCCCTCGCCCCGGCGACCTACGAGGTCGACAACGTCCACTCGTCGGTGGTCTTCCGGATCCAGCACGTCGGCGTCGGGCGGTTCTACGGGCGGTTCAACGAACTCCGCGGGACGTTCGCCTTCGACCCCGAGTCCGGCGAGCTTTCCTCCATCGACATGTCGATCCCGGTCGACAGCGTCGACACGAACAACGTCCAACGCGACGAGCACCTCGAGTCTCCGGACTTCTTCGACGCCGCCCAGTTCCCCACGATCTCGTTCCGCTCGACCTCGATCGAGAAGGACGACGACGAGTACGAGGTGAAGGGCGAGCTGACCCTGCACGGGCAGACCCACCCGATCGAGGTCGAACTCGAGTGGCTCGGCACCGCCGAGGTGCGGGGGAACGAGGTCGCCGGCTTCGAAGCGAAGTTCCGCATCGACCGGACCCGCTGGGGCATGACCAAGTACACCGAGGGGGCGATCGGGCGCGAGGTCGACCTCATCGTCTCCGTCGAGGCCGTCCGCCAGAAGTAGGACCGGCCCATCCTCGACGCCCGGGCCATCCTGCTCGTCGGGCTCGCTCCCCTCGTGATCGCCCTGGCGGCGTTCGGGGCGGCGCTGCGGCTGCGGGCGGGCGGGCGGGATGGGGCGGCGGGGGATCGGGAGCCCGGGCGGGTCGGGCGTCCGCTCTGGGCCGGGGCCGTCGCCTTCGGGCTGGCGTATCCCGTCGCCGAGTGGGCGGTGATCCCGGACCTGCGTTTTTGGCACACGAGTGTCGCTTACCGCCTGCCGGAGATGGCCGCGGTCGGCATGGGGGCGGGGCTGCTGGCGGTCGCCCTGGGGAGCGGGGGGGCGGGCGCGACGGCCGGGCGGATCGCCGTCCGGGCGGCCGCCCTCGGCTTCGTCGCCTGGACGATCCTCTCCGGGCTGCACCCGCACCGGCTCGGCGCCGCGGGCCTCTGGTCGGCGGCGGTGGGCGTCGGGCTCGCCGGGGCGGCGCTGCTGGAGATCCAGGACGCGGGGCTGGGCCGGGTCCCCCGGGCCGCCGCGGCCGTGCATCTGCTGATACTCGCGATCGCCCTGCCTCCGGCGCTGTACCTCGGGACCCTGGCCTCGGTGGCGCTGCCGGCGGCTTCGCTGGCGGTGGTCGCCGGCGCGGCGCTCTGCTTTCCCGGGGTCGGGCTGGTCCGCGGCGGGACCACGGCCTTCGGGGCGCTCGTCGCCGCGTTCCTGCTGCTCGCCGTCGGTTTCGCCCGCCTGCCCCCGGCGGCGGGGGTGTTGCTCGCGGGCGCGGTCGGGGCGCCGGCGGGGGCGTTCCTGCCGCCGCTGCGGCGTTCGCGCCGGCTGGCCGCGGCGGCGGTGGTCCTGGCGACGGGGCTGGCGGCGGGGGCGGGTGTGGCGGTCGCGTGGTCGGCGCGGCAGGAGCGGCTGGGGGCGCATGCCGCCGAGCCCGCGGCGCAGGATCGTGCCGCGGCGGCGGGTGATGTACACTCGCGGCATGGTGCGTGAGTTCTCGGTGCACACCCCGGGCCGCGGGCTTCACGAGGTGACGGAGCGCGTGCAGGAGATCGTCGCCGAGAGCGGGGTGGCGGAGGGGCTCTGCACGGTCTTCTGCCGGCACACGTCGGCGAGCCTGACGATCCAGGAGAACGCCGATCCCTCGGCGCGGCGGGACCTCGAGTCGTGGCTCGACCGCCACGTGCCCGAGAGCGACCCGCACTTCACGCACACGGCCGAGGGGCCGGACGACATGCCGAGCCACATCCGCTCGGCGTTGACGGACGTGAGCCTCTCGATCCCCGTGCTGGGCGGCCGGCTGGCGCTCGGGACGTGGCAGGGGATCTATCTCTGGGAGCACCGCCGCTCGGCCCACACGCGCCGCGTGGTCGTGCACGTGGGGGTCTGAGCGTGCGGCCGCCGCGCCGGAGTGCGATCCCGAGGCACGCGCGCCGGGCGCTCGAACTCGGGCGGCTGGTCTACCTGCGGTACCCGGAGCCGGAGGATCTCGAGGAGTTCGTCCGCGTCCGCCGGGCCGGGCGGGCTCAGTTGGAGCCGTGGGAGCCGCTCGCCCCGCCGGGCTTCGACGCGTTCGGCGTCGACGGGTTCCGGCGCGAACTCGAACTCCGGCGGACCGACTCGGACGAGCGTCTGCTGATCTGCGCCGTCGACACGGGCGAGATCGTCGGGCGTCTGTCGCTCTCCGGCATCGTCCGCGGCGTGCAGGAGCAGGCGCGGTTCGGGTACTGGACGAGCCCGCACGCGTTCGGGCGCGGGTACATGACCGAGGCCGTCGGGCTGGGGCTGCATCACTGCTTCCGCCGGCTGCGCCTGCACCGGGTCGAGGCGGACGTGCAGCCGCACAACATCGCCTCGCGGCGCGTGCTGGAGAAGAACGGCTTCCGACTGGAGGGCTTCAGCCCGCGGCTCGTCAAGATCCAGGGGCGGTGGGCGGACCACGAGCGATGGGCGATCACGGTCGAGGAGTGGGAGCCGCAGGGATGAGCACGGGCCGGGCGCGCCGCGTCCGCCGCGTGCTCGCGGCGGGGACGGTGGCGGTAGGGGTGGGGGTGGTGGGGGCGGTGGCAGTGGGCGTGTTCGCCCGCGAGGCGTGGTGGGCGCTGCTGGCGCCCCCGCGGGGGGAGGAGCCCGCCCCCGCGGGAGAGGCCTCACCGGCGCGGGGCGCCTGGGGGTACTACCTCGACGCGATGCGCCTCCTGCCGGACGACCTGCCCGGCGCCCCGACGCTCTCGCCCGAGCACCTGCGCGCCCGCCGGGACCGCATCGTGCGGCGCGTGCTGGACGCGGCCGCGGAGCCGGAGATCGGCGCTCCGCACCGCGAGCAGGCGCTGGCCGCGATCGCGGCGGCGGAGACGGAGCGGTACGGGAGGCGCCCGATCGAGCCCACCGCGTTGCCCCGGCACGCCGCGGTCGAGACGCGCGTCCTGACGGCGCTGGCCCTCGAACTGGCCGCGACGGCGGAAGACGCGGCCGGACGCGGCGACGCCGTCCGCTTCACAGACGCGGCGGTCGCCCTGCTCTCCCTGGCGGGGCACGCGGAACGCCGGCGCCATCCGGACACGATCCTCGCCGCGGCCCGCGCGCGGGAGGACGCGGGGCGGCTCATCGCGGGCGCCGTCGGGGCGGCCCCCGACGCGTGGGACGACGCCGCGCTGCGCCGGCTGCTCGGCGCGCTGGCGGAGGCCGGGCCGCCGCTCCTGCCGGAGACGCAGGCCGAGCTGCGCGTGCTGAGGGAGCGGCTGCGGGCGATGTATCCGCGGCGGGGGTGCGGCGCACGCCTGACGCTCCCGGCCGTGCGGCGGATGTCGGAATGTCTCGGCCACGGGGGGCGCCGGCGGGAGCCCGCGCGGCTCCCGCGGACGCTGCCGCTGACGACGGCGCCGCTGGGGGCGCAGATCGAGGCGGTCGAGCGCGTCTTGGCGGAGCGCGAGGCGATGCGGCGGATCCCGGTCTGGGAGCGTCGGCGCGCCGAGGCCCAGACGAGCGAGGTGCTTCGGAACGACCCGGGGCGTTGGCTGCCCGCGGCCGAGGTGCTCGGCTCCGATCCGGCGCTCCGGGCGGAACTCGCGGCCTTCCGCTGCGAGACGGCGGCGGTGGCCGTCGCGATCGAGATCCACCGCCGCGCGACGGGGGCGTTCCCCTCGTCGCTGGAGGAACTGGCGCCCGATCTGATCCCGCGCGTGCCGCGGGACGTGTTCTCGGGCGAGCCGGTGCGGTGGCTGCCCGAGGCGGGGCGGCTGTACTCGGTGGGGGCGAACCGCAGCGACGAGGGCGGACAACGCCCGTCGCACGGCCCGCAAGCGCCGGAGCACCGGTGCGCGCAGCCCATCGCGGACCCGGGCGGGGAACGGTTCGCGGGGGACTGGGTGCTCGTCGAGTTCGCGACGGGCCGAAGCGGAACGGGCTCGGCGGCGGGCGATCAGGCCGAGAAGTAGGCCGGGGCGTTGCCGGGCTTCCACTTAATGTTGCAGCCGATGCTCGGGAGCTGGCGCTCGCCGGGGCGGCGGCCGTTCAGGAGGGCATCGAGGGCGGCGCGGATGTCGCGGCCGTCGGGCTGCTTGCCGTTGCCGGGCCGGGCGTCGTCGAGCTGCCCGCGGTAGGCGAGCCTGAGGTCGGCGTCGAAGACGTAGAAGTCGGGCGTGCAGGCCGCGGTGTAGGCCTTGGCGACCTCCTGCGATTCGTCGAAGAGGTAGGGGAAGGGGTAGCCGCGTTCGCGGGCCTCGCGCGTCATGGCCTCGGGGCGGTCGTCGGGGTAGGCCGCGGCGTCGTTCGCGTTGACGGCGACGAAGCCGACGCCGCGTCCGCGGTAGTCGTTCGCGAGGCGCGTCAGCTCGTCGGCGACGAGGCGGACGAACGGGCAGTGATTGCAGATGAACATGACCACGGTGGCCTTCTCGCCGGCGGCGTCGGCGAGGGCGACGATCTGGCCCGTCCCGCCCTGCCCGTAGTCGGGCAGGGCGAAGGCGGGGGCGGGGGTGCCGAGGGCGAGCATCTGCGATTCGACGGCGGCCATGGATGCCTCCTCCGATGGTCGTGCGCGGAACGGGGCGGGACGGGA
>CAYMFP010000153.1:0-7826 GCA_964389385.1 uncultured Phycisphaeraceae bacterium
GGATCGTCGTAAAGATCGAAGCGCCGCGCGCCCAGAAGGCGCTGCAATGTGCCCGCCGGAATCCGGTAGCGCGACATGGTGCGGGCCAGCGCCACGGCCAGCGGATTGCCCGCCGCTCCCGCCTCCCCGGGCGATCCAGGCCCGGATCGGCCCCTCCTTCGGCACCGGCATCAGTTCCAGTTCGACGAGGCAGAGCCCGTCGCCCTCGTAGTGGCACGAGACGACACGCCCGAGCAGCGGCACCGGCTGGTCGTCGATCAGGTGCACCAGGACGGCCACGAGGCGGTTCTGGTAGCACATCCGGCGGGAGGCGATCACGAGGCTCGACCGGCTGATCGACCGCGTCCGGGCCGACCAGGTCGTGGTCGGACGCCCGCGGTCGTCGAGTTCGGTCATGTCGATCTCCGCCCGGAAGGGGCGGACGTCCTGCACCGGCAGGGGCTGGGGCTCCTCGCCGGGGCGGCGTCGGCGCGTCTCCGGCTCGGGCACGGGCTCGGACCGCCACCCCCAGCCGTCGTCCTGCGGAGCGTCGGAGGAAGGGCCGGGCGGGGCGGTCGGAGCGAGCGGGGCCGGAGAGGCTGCCGGGTTGGAGCGGGTGGGGTACGGCACGGCGGCTGATCGTGAGCGGACGCGGGGAGTATCGGCCGGACGGGGCCGGCGCTTTCCCCGGGCGCCGCCCGCCGCGCCCCGGCCGCGGCGGCTGGAGCGGTAGGATCGGGCATGCAGACCGGGACAGGCAGGGATGCGCCGGGGTGGGCGAAGCTCATGCGGGCGACGGCCGGGAGCCCGCGGATCCCGCTGGAGGGCTCTCCCGCGGCCAAGCGGGCGTGCCTGGACGAGTTCCGGGACGAGCGGGGGCACCGCCGGGCGGTGGACCGCCCCGTGCTGGCCCGCCTGCTGGGGATGGATCCGGGGGAGCGTCCGAGAACCGCCGATCGCGAGGTTCTGCTCTGGTGGGCCGTGCACGACCCGGACGCGGACCCGTGGCCCCTGATCGAGGGCGACGGGCCGCTGCTCGGGCTGGACATGGACCTGGGGATCGAGGCGTGGACGGAGGCGGAGTTCGCCGCGCTGCACGCGCTCTCGTGGATCGCGCTGCGGCGCGGCGACGCGGCGGCGATGGAGCGGCTGCTCCGGGCGGCGGAGTGGCACGTGCGGGAGACGCAGCCGGACAACGGGACGAACCACCCGTGGGCGGTGCACGTCTTCGCGCACACGGGCGAGCGGACGCCCGACGCGGCGATGTACGCCGAGGGGATCCTGCACAACTGCCTGATCGGCGGGTCCGGGGGCGCGGCGGGCGCGTTCAGCGCCGTGCTGCTGCTGGACGCGGCGGCGTGGATGGAGGCAAGCGCCGCGGCGCGCCGCTGATGCCCGGGGCCGGGCGGCGGATCACGCGAGCTGGTGGCTCTTCCTCGGCTGCGGCAGCCAGCGCGAGAGGCTGAGCGTCTGGTCCATGCGGCGCCACTCGTTCCCGTCGCCGCCGAAGCGGTGGCGCAGGGCGGCGGCGACGAGGCCCATGAACATCGGCTGCGGGCTCAGCGGGCGGCTCGTGAGTTCGGGGTGGAACTGGGCGCCGAGGAAGAACGGGTGCGTGACCTGCGGGCCTTCGGCGTCGGCCTCCGAGCCGGGGGGCGCGAGTTCGAGGATCTGCATGATCGGCTGGGTCGGGTGGCGGCCGGAGAAGATCATGCCGCGCGACTCGAGGCGCTCGATGTACATCGGGTCGACCTCGTAGCGGTGGCGGAAGCGCTCGCGGACGCTGGCCTTCTCGCCGAAGAGGCGGTGGGCGAGGGTGCCGGGGAGGAGCTTCACGTCCTGCGCGCCGAGGCGCATGGTGCCGCCGAGGCCCTCGATCTTCTTCTGCTCGGGCAGCTCGCTGATGACGGCCGTGGGACACATCGGATCGAACTCGCTGCTCGACGCGTCCTTGAGGCCGAGGACGTTGCGGGCGAACTCGATCACGGCGACCTGGAAGCCGAGGCAGATGCCCAGGTACGGCAGCCCGGTCTCGCGGCAGTGGCGGACGCAGGCGATCTTGCCCTCGACGCCGCGCGAGCCGAAGCCGCCGGGCACGATCACGCCATCGAGGCCCTCGAGGCGTTCGGCGACGTTCGAGCCGTCGACGCGGCTGGTCTCGATCCAGCGCTGCTCGACGCGGCAGTCGAGCCAGGCGGAGCAGTGCTCGATGGCCTTCTCGATGGAGGCGTACGCGTCGCGCAGCTCGGCGTACTTGCCGGTGATGCCGACGGAGATGGTGCGCTGCCGGTCGGCGCGGAGGCGCGAGACGAACCGCCCCCAGCGGGCCCGCGACTCGTCCTCGTGCCGGGCGTCGACGCGGTCGTGCAGGCCGAGGACGGAGAGGATCTCGCGGTCGAGCCCCTCGGCCCGGAGCTCGTCCGGGATCGTGTAGATGCTCTCGCGGTCGTGCATGCTGAAGACTCGCTTCAGCGGCACGTTGCTGAACATCGCGATCTTCTCGAGCGCCTTGGGCTGCACCGGGTTCGTCGCCCGGCAGGCGATCATGTGCGGCTGGATGCCGGCCTCGAGCAGGCGCTTGATGCCGAGCTGCGCCGCCTTGGACTTCTGCTCCCCGAGCGCCTTCGGCTCGATGACGTAGGTCAGCGCGACGAAGCAGCAGGAGCCCGGGCCCTCCTCGAACGCCAGCTCGCGCAGCG
This sequence comes from uncultured Phycisphaeraceae bacterium, assembly GCA_964389385.1. Taxonomy (GTDB): domain Bacteria; phylum Planctomycetota; class Phycisphaerae; order Phycisphaerales; family UBA1924; genus CAYMFP01. Next base: position 2,679 of record CAYMFP010000153.1, read on the forward strand.
CCTCGATGTAGAACCCGTTCTCGTAGTCGCCGACCGTCCCCCCCACCTCCACGAAGACGACGTCCGCCGGGCGTTTGCCGTCGCCGCGCATCGCCAGCTCGCGCAGGCGGCGTTTCACCTCGCCCGTGACGTGCGGGATCATCTGCACGTCGCGCCCGAGGTACACGCCCTGCCGCTCGCGGTCCAGGATCTCGCTGAAGATCCGCCCGCTGGTCACGAAGTTCCACCGCGACAGGTTCTGGTCGAGCATGCGCTCGTACGTGCCCAGGTCCATGTCGCACTCGGTGCCGTCGTCCAGCACGAAGACCTCGCCGTGCCGGTACGGGTTCAGCGTGCCCGAGTCGATGTTGAGGTACCCCTCCATCTTGATCGGGGCGACCGTGAGGCCCTTGTCCTTGAGGACCTTGGCCATCGACGAGCTGAAGATCCCCTTGCCCAGCCCGGACATCACCGTGCCGAGCACGACGACGTACTTGTGGTGCCCGCGGCGGTACCCGTCCGGCACCGGCGAGTAGAACTCGGTGTAGGCGCTCGTGGAGTGCCCGGCCGCGGCCAGCAGGCCGGCGCCCTGCCCGGGCCCGTCGTCGCCCGGCAGGTCGTCCGGCGGGGGCGGCGCGTGGGCCGCGACCGCCCGCGGCGCGGCGACGCCCTGCCACGGCCGCGCGGAGGCCGGGGGCAGGTCGGCAAGAAGGGCGTGGCTTGGAGTGGAGTGCGTTTCCTCGAGGGTCGGGATCGGCGAGGAGGGCATCCCACAGAGTAACCGCCGGAACGTGCCGGACAAGGCCCGCGCACGCCGAATCCGACGCCGGGGCGGCCCGACGCGCGCACGCCCCGATCGGGCGAGGCTATCCGGACGCTTCGCCGGTCGCTCCGGCGAGCCCTCCGGACCGCCAACGACGCACGAACGCCCCGTATTGCTCCGGCGTGTCGATTCCCTGGTGCGGCGCCTCGGCGATCGCCACCCCGATCCGGCGCCCGTGCTCCAGGATGCGCAGCTGCTCCAGCCGCTCGGCCCGCTCCAGCGGCGTCTCCGCCCAGCCGGCGTACTCCCGCAGGAACCCCGCCCGGTAGGCGTAGATCCCGACGTGCCGCAGGAACGGCGCTCCCTCCCCCGCGGGCGGGCGGCCGTCGCGGTGGAAGGGGACGGGGGCGCGGGAGAAGTACAGGGCGATGCCGGGGCGGGCGGGCGACGCGGTCGTGACGGCCTTGACGATGTTCGGCTCGTCCGGGCTGTCGCCCGGGGCGAACGGGGAGGCGACGGTGCCGCAGTCCGCCCCCGGAACCCCGAGCAGGGCCTCGATCGCCGCGTCCACCACCGAGCCGGCGATCTCCGGCTCGTCCCCCTGCACGTTCACGACGACGGCCTCGTCCGCCAGCCCGAGGAGCGTCGAGGCCTCGGCCAGCCGGCTCGTGCCGTTCGGGTGGTCCGGCGAGGTGAGCACGGCGTCGAAGCCCGCGGCCCGGACGGCCTCGACGATCGAGGGGTGGTCGGCCGCGACGGCGACGCGGGCCACGGACCCGGCCCGGGCCGCGGCCCGGCAGGCGTGGACGACCAGGGGCGTGCCGGTCTCGGCGAGCAGCACCTTGTTGGGCAGGCGCGTCGAGGCGAGACGGGCGGGGATGAGGGCGACGGCGGAGGTCACGCGGCGGGCTCGGGGGGGCGTCTTCAGCCCTTCAGCTCGTTGATGAGTTCCTTGATCGCCCTGCGCTGGTCCTGCACGTCGCGGTAGCCGAAGTCCTGCATGGCGATGGCGGCGGCGAGGCGGTCGGCCTCCTCCGCCGGGCCGAGTTCCCGCTGGGCCCGCGCCAGCGCGACCAGGGCCGTCATGAGCCCGTACTTGATCGCGAGCGACCGCTCGTCCTTCGTGTCGCCGTTCTGCTCGAGGGCGGCGCGGAAGGACTCGACGGCCGCCTCCTCCCACCCCCCCATCGCCAGGAACGCCTGCCCGAGCGTCATCCGGGCAGAGAGAGCGTACTTGGCCTCCTGCATCGCCTTCTGGAGGTACGGGATCGACTCCTCGTGCCGCCCGAGATCGTGCAGCAGCCGCCCGAGCCGGAGCTTCACCTCGTTGTCGGTCGGGTAGTTCTCCTCCTGGAGCCTGTACTCCTCCGCCTGGAGATTGCGGAGGTTGGCGAGCTGGTCCTCGTACGCCTTGCGGGCCGCCTCGTCGTCCGGGCGGGCCTCGGCCTTGTCCCGCAGGGCGGCGACGGTGCGCTCGGCCATGCGGATCTTGACGTCGCCCGCCTTCTTGCGGAAGAGGAACTGCTTCGTCGCCTCGTACCCCTTGGAGTAGACGAGGATCGCCTTCAGCTCGTCGCCCGGCTTGCCCCGCTCGAGCAGCGCCTTGGCGTAGCGCTCGATGAGCGGCGGCGAGGCCGGCGACGCCTCGTACTCCTGCTTCGTCTTCTCGACGAGCCGGTCCTTGGTCTCGTCCGTCTTGGCGATCCGGTCTTCCTGCTCCAGCTCCTCCTGACGCTTCGTGTCGCGGATGCTGCCGCGGAAGCCGCCGGCCTCGCCGGTGAACCCGGAGGCCTGCATGGTCTTCGCGGCCATCATGTTCCGCACGCGGGCCTGGAGTTCGCCGTCCGACGGGTCCAGCCGCGAGGCCATCGAGCCCGCCGCCTCCGCCACGTCGAAGATCCCGGCGGCCTCCGCCGCGTCCAGCAGGCGCACGTACGGGGCCTTCGCCTGCTTGGCGTCGCGCTGGAGGAGGACCAGCGCCCGCTGCCCGAGGATCCGGGCCGCGTCGATCTGCTGCGTCGCCTGGGCGATCTGGGCGGCGAGTTCGGCAACGCGGACCGCGTCGGCCCCGCTCATCGGGCGGCACCCGCTCGCGAGCAGCGCCTGCACGTACTGCCCGATCCTGCCCTTGCTCGCCGTGGCCTTCTTGACGTCGCCCGGGACGCCCTTCTTCGGGTTCTCGGCGTAGTAGTGGCTCGCGGAGTTCAGGAAGCCCTCGAGCCCCTTCACGCTCGGCGGGTGGCGCTCGATCCCCTGCAGCCAGAGCTGCATCGCGTACTCGTAGCTGCCCGTCTCGTGGACCGTCGCCGCGTGCTTGTAGAACGCCTCGGCCTTGCCGGCGTCGCCCACGAAGTCCTCGCCGCCCGCCCCGCCGCCGTCCCCGCCGCCGGCGTTCGGACGCTTCCCGTTGCCGTTCGCCGCCCCACCGCTCTGGGTGTCCGGTGCCTCGTCAGCCGCCTTCTTCTTCGTGCCGAACAATGCCAATGGGGCGTCCTCGCGCTCTGTGCCTGCCGGTTCTCCGACTCCGCCCGGCGTTCCCGCCGAACCGCCTCGCAAGTGTAGCGAAGCCGCTCCGGCGGGGCCCCGCCGGGCTTCCGCGACGCGCGGCAGACCCGGCGCGGGCGCGCGACCGTACGATCCGGCGATGCCCGCACCCCAGACCGTCGATCCCGCCTCCCTGCGCATCCAGCTCTACCCCGCCGCCGTGCTGCGGGAGCGGGCGCACGAGGTCGAGTTCGGGCCGGAGGTGGTCGCGGTCGCCGAGCGCATGCTCGTCCTGATGCGCCAGGCCGAGGGCATCGGGCTCGCCGCCCCGCAGGTCGGGCTCCCGTGGCGCCTCTTCGTGATCGACGTGCCCCCGCCGGACCCCGACGACGCGGACGCCGCGGCGCCGGCCGGCCTGCCCGTCGCCTCGGACGGGCCGGAGGTTTACATCAACCCGGTGCTCAGCGAGCCGCAGGGGGTGCCCGCACCCCAGGACGAGGGGTGCCTGAGCCTGCCCGGGATCCGCGGCGAGGTCCGTCGCCCGCCGGTCATCACGATCGAGGCGACGAACCTGCGGGGCGAGCGGTTTCGCAAGACGGGGGCGGGGCTGCTCGCGCGGTGCTGGCAGCACGAGTTCGACCACCTGGACGGGGTGCTGATCATCGACAAGATGAGCCAGGTCAGCCGCCTGCGCTGCCGGCGGCAGGTGCAGCAGCTCGAGCGGGCCGCCCGCTGAGTCGGGCGTCGAAGCCGACGAGGATCGGATCCGGAGGAGGCCAGGGTTGCGGATCGTGTACTTCGGATCCGGGGAGTTCGGCCTGCCGACGCTCCGGGCGCTGGCGCAGAACCACGACGTACAGGCGGTCGTGACGCAGCCGGACCGCCCGGCCGGGCGGGGCGGGAAGCTCACGCCGACGCCGATCGCCGCCTGGGCGGAGCAGCACCTCGCGTGCCCCGTGCACAAGCCGGAACGGGTGAAGGAGATGATCGCCGAGATCCGGGCGATCCCGGCCGACGCGTGGGTGGTGATCGCCTACGGGCAATACATGCCGCGCGCACTGCTGGAGGGGCGGTTCGCGATCAACCTGCACGCGTCGCTGCTGCCCCGGTGGCGCGGGGCGGCGCCGATCAACGCGGCCGTGCTCGCCGGGGACGCGGAGACGGGCAACTCCGTCATCACGCTGGCGCAGCGCATGGACGCGGGCGAGATTCTGGGGCGTTCAAGGCGGGCGATCGGGCCGCGCATGACGGCCGGGGAACTGCACGACCTGCTCGCCGAGGACGGGCCGGGGGTGGTCGAGGGCGTACTCCGGGCGCACGCTGAGGGGGTGCTGCAACCGGAAGTCCAAGACGAGTCGCTGGTGACGATCGCCCCGAAGCTGAGCAAGGGCGACGGGTGGGTGGACTTCTCGGACTCGGCCGAGGCGTGCCGGCGGCGGGTGCACGGGCTGACGCCCTGGCCGGGCGTGACGGTGCGCCACCGCGAGCAGCCGCTGAAGCTGCTGCGGGTGGAGGCTCTGGAGGACGCGGGCGGGGGCGAGCCGGGGGCGCTGGCCGACGCGGCCTCGGGCGTGGTGGCCTGCGGGGAGGGATCGCTGCGGGTGCTGGAGGTCCAGCCGGCGGGCAAGCGCCCGATGCCGTGGGCGGATTATGCTCGCGGCCGGAAGATCGAGCCCGGGGAGCGGCTGATCGGAGGGCGCCCGTGAAGACGCTGTGGCTTTGGGATCTGCTGCCGAGCGGCGGGGCGAAGGAGCGCCCGGAGCGGAAGCCCGCGTCGAAGCGCGCGCGGCCGTCGGCCCCCGCCGCCCGCGGCGCGGTGACGACGAAGAAGCGTCCGCTCGCGCCGGTGCGCGGGAAGACGGCGCCGGCGGCCCCGGCGGCGCGGCCGCGGTCTCGGGCGGCGGGGGGGATGGGTGCGGGGG
>CAYMFP010000154.1:0-7817 GCA_964389385.1 uncultured Phycisphaeraceae bacterium
GGAGCGGTTGAGGGTGGGAAGCGGGCGGCGGCTCCCCTGGATCTTCGGAACGGGGCGGACTGTTTGGAAATTGGGTTGCCGGAAGCGCGAATGCGCGGCACCTTTGTAGCTCGCGCGGGACGTGTGCGACGCGGCAGCTCGGGGCTGACCGGTCTGCGCCGAGGAGATGGGCGGTGTGCTCTCCGGGGCCCACCGCCCTTTTCATGCGCCCTTGTCGTGCGCTCCGTTTCTTTCGCGTGCTTGCTGCGGGGCGTGAGGGGTGAGCGTGAGGGACGCCGATCGCGGCGGGGTGAGCGTCACGCGCGTTTTCGGACGTAGGCTCGCCGGCGGGGCGAAGGATGCCTCATGCCGCCGATCCCCCGCGCCCAGACGCCGGACAGCACGCTCGCGTTCCTCCGGAACCCCTACGGCTTCATCGCCGGGGAATGCCGGCGCCACGGGACGGACCTCTTCCGGTCGCGCCTGCTCCTGCGGCCCGCGATCTTCCTGACCGGGCCGGAGGCGGCGGAACTCTTCTACGACGGGTCGAAGTTCACGCGGACACGGGCGGCCCCGGAGCCGGTGAAGAACACCCTGTTCGGGAGCGGCGGCGTGCAGGCGCTCGACGGCGAGGCGCACCGGCGCCGGAAGGCGATGCTCCTCTCGTTCATGTCGCCCGAGCATCTGGCCCGCATGAGCGACCGGACGCGGGAGGCGCTCGCCGAGCACGCCCGGGCGTGGCGGGGCGCGGAACGCGTGGAGCTGTACGGGGCGATGCAGGCGGCGCTGACCCGGGCCGTGTGCGACTGGGCGGGCGTGCCCGTGGGGCAAGAGGAGCTGGAGCGTCGCCGGCGCGAGCTGACGCTGATGTTCGACGCGGCGGGGGCGGTCGGGCCGCGGCACGTGCGGTCGCGTCTGGCGCGGCGCGGGGGAAATCGCTGGATCGCGGGGCTGATCGAGGACGTGCGGGCGGGGCGGCTGGACGCGGCGGAGGGGTCCGTGCTGCGGACGATCGCCGAGCACCGGGACCACCGGGGGGAACCGCTCGACGCCCGGACCGCGGCGGACTCGGTGCTCAACCTGCTGCGCCCCACGGTGGCGATCGCGGTGTGGGCGGTCTGGGCGGCGACGGCGCTGCACGAGCACCCGCGGTGGCGCGAGCGGCTCGGGGCGGCGGACGCGGACCCGGAGGACCTGGAGCGGTTCATCCAGGAGGTGCGGCGGTTCTACCCGTTCTTCCCGGCGGTCATTGCGCGCGTGCGCGAGGCGTTCGAATGGCGCGGGTACGTGTTCCCGCGGGGGTGGCGGGCGGTGCTGGACCTGTACGGCACCGACCAGGACGAGCGGACGTGGGAGCACCCGCGGACGTTCGATCCGGACCGGTTCCGGGGGTGGGACCGAAGCCCGTTCAACTTCATCCCTCAGGGTGGCGGGGACGCTCTCGCGAACCACCGGTGCGCCGGGGAACGGCTGACGCTGGAGGTGCTCGGGGTGATCGTGCTTTTCCTGGTGCGCGACGTCCGCTACGACGTGCCGGAGCAGGACCTGACGATCGACCGCGGGCGGCTGCCGGCGCTGCCGCGGAGCCGGTTCGTGATGTCGCGCGTGCGGCCGGCGCGCTGAGGGCTCGCGCTCGACGCCGAACTACCGCCCGAGCAGGCGCTCCGCCTGGCGGACGGCGGCGTCGACCAGCTTCTTCGATCGCGGCAGGCGGCGGAGGACGCCGATGCCGAACTGCATCGCGAGCAGGGCGCGGGCGAGGGTTTCGGGGTCGGCGTCGTCGGGGAGGTCGCCCTCGTCGCGGGCGCGGGCGAGGGCGTCGCGGAAGGCCGCCTCGGCCGCGTCGCGGTGCTTGGCCAGGGCGGCGAGGACCTCGGCGTCGTCGCCCGAGAACTGCCCGGGGGCGCTGGCGATCATGCAGCCGAGCTGGGGCTTCTGCGTGCACCCGCGGCCCCAGTCGCGCACGACGTCGAGCAGGGCGTCGATCGCGCGGCCGGGGGCGCGGAGGCGCTCGAGCGTGGGGCGGGCGGCCTCGGCGGCGTAGCGATCGAGGCAGCGGAGGAAGAGGGCGCGTTTGTCGCCGAAGGCGTGGTAGAGCGACTGCCGGGCGATGCCCATCGCGTCGAGCAGCTCGGGCAGGCTGGTCCGCTCGTACCCGCGGGCCCAGAAGACGCGCATCGCGCGGTCGAGGGCCTCGTCCTCATCGAACGTCCTGGGACGGCCTCCGGGCATCGCACCGCAGGATACGGCCCCGCCGGCGGCGAAGCGAAGCGGCGCGGCTCCGGCGGGGAGCCGCGCCGCGGGCAGGGGAGAGGGCGTCAGGCGCCGGCGCCGCCGTCGGAGGTGAGGACGGCGCCGGTGATGTTCCCGGCCGCGGGCGAGGCGACGAAGGCGACGAGCGCGGCGATGTCGGCGGGGCGGCCGTAGCGCCCGAGGGCGGTGTACTGCTTCTGCACGGCGCTGAAGTCGCTCCCGTCTGGGTTCATGTCGGTGTCGGTGGATCCGGGGGCGACGACGTTGACGGTGATGCCGCGGGGGCCGAGGTCGCGGGCCATGCCGCGGGTGAGCCCGTTCACGGCGAACTTGCTCGCGGCGTAGACGGCGATGTTCGGCCAGGGGACGCTGGCGCCGAGCCCGCTGGAGATGTTGATGATGCGCCCGCCCTCGGTCATCGCGCGGGCGGCGGCGCGGCTGGTGAGGAAGACGGCGCGGACGTTGATGTCGAACGTCTTCTCGAACTGCTCGTCGGTGAACTGGTCGATCGGTCCGGCCTCGAAGACGCCGGCGTTGTTCACGAGGATGTCGAGGCGCCCGAAGCGTTCGACGACGTCGGCGACGAGGCGCGAGGCCTGCGCGGCGTCCGAGGCGTCGGACGGGATGGCCTCGACCCGCGTCTCGTGCTCGCGTGCGGCGCGGACGACGCGCTCGGCCGCGTCCTTGCTGCGCCCGTACGTGAAGGCGACGTGGGCGCCCTGGCGGGCGAGTTCCTCCACGATGGCGGCGCCGATGCCGCGGGAGCCGCCGGTGACGAGGGCGACCTTGTGCAGCAGGGGCCTCTGGGTGCTCGACGCGGCGGCGGGGGTCGGGGTGGGGGTGGGGGTGAGCGTGGCGGACATGTTCGGGCCTCCTCGGCGTCGCCCGGCCGCGGGGGCCGGCGCGGGGATCGCGCCCGGGGCGTCCCGACGCCCCGGCGGCGGCGTTGTTGACCAATCAGTCCCAAACACGCGCCGGCTATTTCCCGGCCGCCGCAAAATCTTCGCGGCGGCCGGGCCCCGTTCGTCCCCCTGTTCGCGGTCCCCGCGGCGGTCAGGCCATCGCGGCGAGGATCGCGTCGAGGTCGTCCGCGACGCGGACCGGGCGGTTGGCGAACGCCCCGCCCGGTTCGGTGGTCGCCTCCGGCGGGAGCTTGGCCTGCTTCATGTCCATGCCGGTGTGGTAGTGCACGGTGGCGTCGGGGTCCTTGAGGGCGTGCCCGGTGAGGACGCAGGCGACGGTCTCGGCGGCGCCGATGACGCCCTCTTCCCGCAGGCGCCGCGCGGCCGCGACGGTGGCGCCGCTCGCCGGCTCGCACCCGAAGCCGAACTTGCCGACGAGGGCCTTGTGCTCAAGGATCTCGTCGTCGTCGCAGGAGCGGACGACGCCGTTCATGTACGCGAGCGCCCGCAGGGCCTTCGGCAGGTTCACGGGGCGGTTGATCTCGATGGCGCTGGCGACGGTGCGGGCGCGTTCCCCGGCCGCGTCCATGCGGGCGTACTCGGCGCGGATCCTCTCGGCGTCGTACGTGCCGTTCCAGAAGTCGCCGTGCCAGCGGATGCCGAGTTCGTTGTAGACGCGGTCGAGGGTGCGCGCGCCCTTCGCGTTCACGACGGCGAGGCGCGGGACCTTGTCGATCATCCCGAGGTCGCTGAGTTCGCGGAACGCCTTGGCGAAGGCCGCGCAGTTCCCGAGGTTCCCGCCGGGGACGACGATCCAGTCCGGCACCTGCCAGTCGAGCCCCTCGAGGATGCGGAGCATGATCGTCTTCTGCCCCTCGAGGCGGAAGGGGTTGACGGAGTTCATGAGGTAGATGCCGATGTCGGCGGGGGAACCGGTGCCCGTGGCGTCGGCGATCTCGCGGACGCGGGCGAGGCAGGCGTCGAAGTCGCCGGCGACCTGGAGCGTCCTGGCGCCGTAGTCGAGGGCCTGGGCGAGCTTGCCGTAGGCGATTTTCCCCTCGCCGATGAAGACGTAGCAGGGGACGCCGGTGAGCGCGGCGTAGACGGCGAGGCTCGCCGAGGTGTTGCCGGTGGAGGCGCAGGCGACCTTGGAGGCCCCCACCATCCGCGCGTGCGTGAAAGCCGCGCACATCCCGTTGTCCTTGAACGAGCCGGAGGGGTTGAACCCCTCGTACTGCAGGTAGACGCGCCCGCCGGCGTCCACGTCGTACCCGAGTTCGCGGGCGAGCAGGTCGGCCCGCTGGAGGTTCGTGCGTCCCTCGCCGATCGTCACGATGTCGCGCGCCCCGTTCGGCGCGAGCCTCCAGAACGGGAGGAGGTCGCGGAAGCGCCAGACGCCGGAGAAGTCGAGGGCGGAGTCGGTGGCGGTGCGCCCCCCGGCCGTGTCGCGCGGGCCGCGCGTGGCGTCGCGCCCCTCGAAGGTGGCGAAGGTCCGCCGCTCCCTGGGGAACAGCGCGTCCCAGTCGTAGCGCACGTCCAGGGGCTCGCCCGAGCGCGGGCAGGCGGTGAGCACCCGGTCGACGGGGTGGCGCTCCGGGAAGTCCGCGTGGACGCACTGCTGCCAGACGGCGGCCAAGGGCGGGGTGTCAGCGACGGACTGTTCTGCTCGGGTAACGCGGGTCATCGCCGAAGGGTAGCCGGCCGCCCGTCGCGGACGCCCTATGAATGCGCACGTGCATTCCGTCATTCACCCTGCTGAGGAGGCGGGTACGGCGGCCTGATCTGCGGGCTTTGGCCGGCGAGGCGAACGCCATACAGCTCGAAGCTCTGCTCAACTTTTACAAACGACCGGCTCTCGCCGCCCACGACGAAGACCAACTCATTGTGGTACTCAATGGGCCCGATCGTGACCACGAGTTGATCCGACCTTGACATCTCGAAGGCCTGGAGAACGCCGGCTGGCCGAGGAAACTCAAACGAAAACAGGCCTCGCTCCATATCGATTTGGGCCTTGTCGGCCTTAACCGATGTGCCCGCAAACGTCAGCACAACGTCTCCGAGCGGGAGGTAGAGATGGTTCGGAATCGTCAGTCGCAGCGTCGCCACAACCTCTTCTACCACGGGGGCCTTTGTTGCCTCGTAAACGAGACGAACTTTCGAAAGCACGCCTTCGTCCTCAGCACCCGCTTCAATCTGCAGGCGAGCCAACTCCGATAAGTAGCTCGCGGGACGACTCTGCTGAAGCACTGTGTATCGGGCTCGCAATCGATCAAGCTCCGTGAGCCGTAGCTTGTTCGTAGCCGCTTCGCGTTTCAGATCCTGATTCTCCTGAAGAAGGGCGGACCGCTGCGCCTCAAGGGCATCTCGGTGTTCGGCGAACTGCTGAATTGCCGCGAGACGAGTTTTCAGCTGCTCGAGCTCTGCGTTCTGGGCGGCAACCTCAATCTCGGCGGCGGTGAGCTTCCGCTGCGACTGCCGGACCACCTCTTCAAGATGGCCAACTTGGGCATACAGCGCACCCCTTTCCCTATTCACCTGCTCAAGTTGCTGATCTCGCACCGCCACGTCGCGGCGAAGCTCCGCGACCTCATCACCGCATCCGGCAAGAAAGAAGCAACTTACGAAGATCGCAGCTCGCACAGGCTTCGGGGCTTGGCGCATCCCATTCCCCTCAGAAGGTCTCGTTCAAGATGGCCCGGAACTCATCATCCGAGATCCGTGCACGCTCCTCGTGGATCAGGGAGTCGAGGTCGGCGCCGTAATCGGTTCCGGAGATGCTGGAAGCAGCCGCCAGCATCGCGTCCACGTCCACTCGCAGCCCGTCTAAGCCCTCGACCGTCTGCTGAACGAGGAAGATCTCAAGCTGCGTGGCAACTTGGCTACGTGTCGAATCTAGGCGTTCCATCTCGTCGCGGAGCTTCGACTCTTGGGACCGAAGTGCGGCGAGCACTTCACGAAGCTGCTGCTGGCCTTGGTCATCGATCGTGAGTCTGCCATGCGCTTCCGTGATCCGTCGCCGCAACTCGTCGCGCGTGAAATAGTTGCCATCGATCCGGATCGGCCAATCAGTGGCTGCATCCTCGTCCGGCCAGTGAGATCGGAGCCGGTTGAAGACCTGTACCAGAGCTTCCCGCTCCCCCGATGCCTCGAGAAGTGCAGCCTCCGCGCGAGTCTTCTGCTGTGATAGACCGATCAGCCTCGCTTCCAATGCGTCGTGCGATCGATCGATCTCGTCAAGACACCAGCGGAGATAGTTCTCCGGATCGCGTTGAATATTCTCGGGCGTCCACTCCGTTACCTGGCGTACTCCCTGGTCCACCACTGCTCGGATGGGATCGCTGCTGGCGTACACCAGGATGAATCCGGTCACTGCAACCGCGCCCACACCTACCGCCACAAGCGCCACACTCACTGCCTTCATGCTGCTTCCTCCCGCCGGCCGGTCCACACAATGCCTGTGACCGGCGATTCGCCGAGCTTGAATTGTACCGGTTGTTTCCCTGCCTTCCAAGCGGGAATTCGGGGGATCCACGATAGCATCGGGAGGCTGCGATGAATGAGCAGGCATAGATGGCCGAGGACGTCCGGCACGGAGCCTGACCGCGGGGACGTCTTCGAGTGGCGCAGCGAAGCAGGAGAAGCGGATGCGGCGGAGACGGGGCCGTCACGTCCTTGTCCGCGCACTGATCCGCGCCCGCACCTCGTCGTAGCTCAGCGGCGCCAGCCCCACCGCGTCGATCCCGACGTCCAAGGCCCGCGGGTGCATCCGCCGCCCCTCCTCGTCCTCCAGCCCCGGCCCGTCCTGGAAACGCCCGTGCACGTGCCCGTAGAGGTGCCACGAGCCCTTGAAGTACCCCCGCCACTCGAAGATCGGGTAGTGGCACAGGACGACGAGCTGGCGGTACCCCTGGTGGTCGTACCACTGCTCGTGGTAGTCGAGCACGCGGGCGAAGCCCTCCTCCGCCCCGGGGGCGTCCACCGGGTCGTGGTTCCCGCGGATCAGCCAGACCTCCCTGCACCGGATCCGGTCGAGGAAGCGCTTGGGGCGTTTGAAACGGATCGTGAAGTCGCCCAGGACGAAGAGGCGGTCGTCCTCCCCCACCTTCGCGTTGATCGCGTCGAGGATCGCGGCGTTCATCGCCTCGACGTTCTTGAACGGCCGCTTGGCGAACGGGATGACGCCCGGATCGTCGAAGTGCAGGTCGGCCGTGAAGAAGTCCATGCGACAGGGTATTGGACGGCGGGCGATCGATCCCCCGAACGAGCCGCCGGGCGGCCGCGGGCCGGTTCGCGGCGCTCGCTCACACCTCCGGCGGCGCCAGCTCTCCGGGCGGGGGCCAGGCCGCCTCGCCGGGGAGGGCCTCGCGCAGCATCGCGTGGAAGGCCGCGCGGCGCACCTCGCGGCAGCCGAGGCGGGCCAGGTGCGGCGTGTGCATCTGCGCATCCAGCAGGCGGAAGCCCCGCGAGCGCAGGACGTCGACGAGGTGCACGAGGCAGACCTTGCTGGCGTCGGTCCCGCCGAGGTCCGGGCGGCTGAACATGCTCTCGCCGGCGAAGAAGCGGCCGATCGCCACCCCGTAGAGCCCGCCCACCAGCGTCCAGTCCCCGTCGCGGACGGGCAGCGGGGCGAGGGCGTCGCTCCGCCGGACGCGGCGGGGGGTGGGGAGGGAGGTGGGGTCGGGG
>CAYMFP010000155.1:0-7793 GCA_964389385.1 uncultured Phycisphaeraceae bacterium
CACACCACCCCGCCCCCGGCTCCGTCCCTGCCCATCCCCGCCGGCCCCACCGGTCTCAGCCGTCCCGCTCCCGCCCCGGGTGCCCGGCCGGCTCGAGATCCGCCGCCTCCGCCTCGATCCGCCGCAGGGCGGCCTCGGCCTCGCGCAGCCGCCGCGCGGCCTCCGCCCGGTCCGCCCGCCGATCCCGCAGCCGCCGCTCGATCTCCCGCCGGCGGTTGTCCTTGAAGCGTCCCGTGTGCAGCCCCCAGGCCGTGTGGATCGCCCGCGTGAGCAGCAGCCCCGTGGCGTAGCTCGTCACGAACGCCCACCCGGGGTCCCACCCGTGCGACTTCTGCAGCCAGTACATGAGCGTGAACGCGGTGATGTAGTAGAGCGGGCTGAGCAGGGTCCGCTCGGCCTGCACGATCGTCGCGTCCCGGAAGAAGTTCGGCGAGCGCGCCTCGAGTTCCTTCTGCTCCCGCCTCGTCCGCCCCTTCAGCGGGCGCCAGTGGTTCGCGACCCAGTGGAACCCGTAGAAGATGGCGAGGTCGACCACGAGGTCCGCCACGAGCGCGAAGACGTTGTAGAACAGGGGGGGCAGCTCCGGCCCGCGCAGGTGGATGAGCCAGATCAGGCCCTTGACGATCGCCATCGCCAGGAGCCCCGCCGCGATCACGTTCACGTTCGTGTTCAGCAGGCGGGAGCGTTGGTAGTAGCGGAACAGGCGATGCGGCATGCTCGGAGGCGGATTCGTCGGGCGGCGGGGGGTCGATGGGCGGACCCGCCGGGACGGGACCGCCCGGGCGGGCTAGCGGTCCCGATTCTTGGCGAAACGGCGGTCGATGGGGTGGCGGTCCGGGTCCCACCCCCGGGCGGGCGAGTTCCGCCGCCCGTGGAAGATGATCAGGTGGCTGGCGTGGCACCACTTCTCGCGGGGGAAGAGGGCCATCAGCCGCCGCTCGATCTTCTGGACCGGCAGGTCCGGTTCGGGCACGAGCCCCAGCCGCCACGACAGCCGCTGCACGTGCGTGTCGACCGGGATCCCGTCGTTGATCCCGAAGGCGTTGCCGAGGACCACGTTCGCCGTCTTGCGCGCCACGCCCCGCAGCGCCAGCAGGTGGTCCATGTCCCGCGGCACCTCCCCCCCGTGCAGCTCGACGAGGCTCGTCATCGCGGCGTGCACGGCCTTGGCCTTGCTCCGGAACAGCCCGATCGACCTGATGTACGGCTCGATCTCCTCCGGGCTCGCGGCCGCGTAGTCGGCGGGGGTGGGAAACGCCGCGAACAGCTTCGGCGTCGCCCGGTTCACGCCGGCGTCGGTCGCCTGGGCGCTCAGGATCGTCGCGATGAGCAGCTCGTGCGGGGTCGAGAAGTTCAGCTCGCACCGGGCGTCGGGGTAGTGCTCGGCCAGGGCCTTGAGCAGATCGCGGGCGCGGCGCTTCTCGGCCGGCGAGACCTCGGGGAGTTCGAACGGCAGGTCGCGCAGCCCGCGCGGGTTCGTCGGCGTGCGGACGGGGCGGTCCGCGAGGTAGTCGTGATCCGGCTCGGGGCAGGAGCGGTAGCCGGGCATGGGCGCGGGAACGCCCGGGGGCGGCGGCGGTGGGGGGGAGGCGTCGCCGCCCGCGGGCTTTGGCTTCGGGCGCCGGCTCACCGCGCGGTCCTCGCGAGTTCCGGCTCCGGGTAGCGGGAGGGCTCCTCGGGCTCGCCGGCCTGCTCGCCCCCACCCCCGCCCCCCCCACCCCAGCCCGCAGCCGACCAGACGCCGGAGACGAGCAGCACCAGCGCCGCGATCGTCATCGCCCCGATCGCGGTCGAGGCCGAGGAGTGGTCGGCGGCGAAGGCCTGGCGGAACTGCTCGGCCGCGGGAGTGTCGCCCCGCTCCGCGGCCGCCCAGTAGGCGCGCAGGTTCTCGTACATCCGGGGCCCGAGGACGAAGAGCTGGTACGCCAGCGCCACCAGCGCCGCTCCGAGGGCCAGCAGCCGCACGCCGCTGGAGATCCGCGCCAGCCGCAGCCCGCCGGAGAGGACGAGGACGATCACGCAGAGGATCGTGACGATCGCCCCGCCGAGCCCGACGGCGTCGGCGACCCAGAAGATCCGGCTGGCGACCTGCCCGGCGAGGAGATCCGCGTGGCTGCCCTCGTAGGCGGCGTACGCGGCGGAGGTCGGCCGCAGGTTCCGCATGAGCGGGAACGTGATCGCGGCGACCACGCCGGACATCGCCGCGGCCCCGAGCCAGAGGGCGGCGGCCGCGGCGTGGATCGACTCGAACAGCTTGCGCACGTGCTCGCGACCCTTCACGCGGGATGGTAGCCTCTGCCGCGCCGTGCCCGACCCCGCCGAGCCACGCCGGAGCCTCGATCGTGCGGAGGTGCTCGGAAGGTTTGTCTCGAACCCCCGGCTGCTTCTTTTCTGCTCGGTGGCCGAGTTCCGCGAGCGGTTCTCGATCCGGGATCAGGAACGGCTGATCGAGGCTTGGCGTCAGCGGCGGGCCGCGGGGCGAGCCCGGACCGCTCGGGAGCGCTGGCGGCGGATCCTGCGCCGTCCGCGATTCTGCCTGCTGCCCGTCGCGGCGTTCTTCGGATACGCGCTGCTGCTGCGGGGACTCGCGGCGGGCGTGCCGCACGCGGAGCCGGTCGTGGATGCGATCGGTTGGACGGCGTACATAGTCCCCGTCCTCGTCCTGACGACGCTCACGCGCGGGCGTTTCCGCAGGTTCGTCCGCCGCCAGCTCAACCGGCGCGGCGATCCCACGTGCGTGGCGTGCGGGTACGACCTCTCGGGCCACGACGGATCGCGGGGGGCGTGCTCGGAGTGCGGGCGGGCGTTCGGCCCGAGCGTCCGCCGCGCCTTCCGCGTCCGAGAACGAGCCCAGGCTCCCGATCCCGCGCGGGCCTAGCCGGCGTCGGTGAACGCCCGCCCGTTCTCATCCGATAGCCGCACGGAGGCCTCCGCCAGTGCTGCCGTACCTGCTCAGCATCGCCACCGCCGCGTTGCTCATCGCGGTCCTCTACCGCTACAACGGCGTCCGGCGGGAGCCCATCGAGGCGATGCTGCTCGCCGTCCTCGTCGGCGGGGCCCTCATGAGCGCCGCGGGGCGCACCCTCGACGCCGTCTACCACCTCTGGCCGGAGGTCATGACCCCCACGCTCGAGGCGGGGTCCGGGCGCAAGGCGCTCATCGTCGCCGGCGTCGAGGAGGCCGCCAAGCTCGTCGGCGTCGTCCTCCTCGCCCGCCTCAGCCGGCACTTCGACGGCCCGCTGGACGGGCTCGTCTACGGCACGGCCGTGGGCATCGGGGCCGGGCTCTTCGAGTCCTTCAAGTACCTCGACCACCTGACGCCGACGCTCCCCATCCTGGGCGGGGAGGCGATCCGGCTGGTCGCCCACGGGCTCTTCGGGGGCATCGGCGGGCACGCCTTCGGGCTCGCCTACACGCCGTGCGGAGGGGTGCGGGCGACGCGGCTGCGCACCGGCGTGCTCGGGTTCCTGCTGGCCCTCATCCTGCACGCGGGGTGGGACACCATCGCCTTCCTGCACCGCCTCGCGCCCAAGGAGCACGACCGGGTCTGGCTCGTGGCGCTCATGGCGGTCACCCTCGCCGCCTGGGGAACGATGGCGAGCCTCGGCCGCCGGGCCGACCTCGACTTCACGCCCGCCTCCGCCTGAGCGCCGTCCGCCGCTCCCACCCCCTCTCCGGGCTATACATCTCCCGAGATGCGGATGCCGGAAGTCAGCGTGTCGATCGCCCAGGTCGCCGAGGGCGAGCTTGCCGATCCCAGGGCCGCGATCCGATGGGTCCGCCGGCTCGGCGTGCGCTGGATCCAGCTCGACGCCGCCCGCCGCGGCATCCGCCCGCGCGAACTCGACCGCTCCGGGCGCCGCGATCTCGCCGCCTTCCTCCGCCGCGAGGAACTCCTCTGCACCGGGCTCGATCTCTGGATCCCGGAGGAGCACTTCACCGACCCGCAGCACGTCGACCGCGCCGTCATGGCCGTCGACGCCGCGTGCGCCATGGTCGCCGAGATCGACGCGGTCGCGCGGCTCGTCTGCGTGCGGCTGCCGGAGGACGTCGGCTCCGACGTCACCGCCCAGCTCCAGGCCTCCGGCGAGCACCACGGCGCCCGCGTCGCCGACCACCGCGCCGGATCGGCGATGCCCTTCGTCGGCATCGACCCGGCGAGCGAGTACATCGCCGGGCGCGATCCGGCCGCGGCCGTCGCCGAGGCGGACGGGCGCCTCGTCACGGCCCGCCTGAGCGATCTCTCCGCGATCGGACGGTGCGTGCCCGGGAGTGCGGGCGGGCACCTCGACCTCACGCTCTACGCCGCGAACCTGGCCACGGCGAACTACCAGCTCCCGGTGGTGCTCGATCTCCGCGGCCTCCCCGAGGTCGAGGAGGCCGCGAGGCACGCGCTCGAGCACTGGAATAACGCGACCGCCTTCCCGGTCTGAAGTGCGGCGGGGCCGGTCCCCGATCGGACGGGACGCCAACGATCCGCGTCCACCGCGGCCCCGTGCCCGCTCACTCCCCGGGATCCCCACGCATGCCCTGGATCTATCTGCTCATCGCCGCGGCCTTCGAGATCCTCTTCGCCTCGACGCTCAAGGCCTCCGCCGGCTTCACGCGGCTCTGGCCGACCGTCGCGACCGTCACCGGCCTCGTCGGCGGCATCTTCTTCCTCGGGCTCGCCATGAAGAAGATGCCCGTCAGCGTCGCCTACCCCATCTGGACGGCGATCGGCGCCGTCGGCACCGTCGCCGTCGGGTTCTGGCTCTTCGGCGAACGCATGACGCTGCTCAAGGGCGTCAGCATCGCCTTCATCATCCTCGGCGTCGGCGGGCTGAAGGCCGGCTCGGGCGCCGCGCCGGATGCGGCCGCGCCCGCCCTGGCCGAGGGCGAGTGAGCCGCCGCGGGGTCACTCCTTCTCCTCGTCCTTGTCGCGCCCGCCCCCGAGGATCCCGCGCAGCCCCTCGCGCAGCCGCCCGGCCGCGTCCTCGCCCAGTCGGCCCTCGAGTTCCCGCATCCCGCGTTCGACGTGCTTGTCCGCCTCGGCCCGCAGGCGGTTCGCGGCCTCCGTCTTGCCGGCGTCCACCAGCGCCCGCGCCAGCGCCTCGTTCTCGAACCGGATCGCCGGGTTGTCGATGGGCCCCCGGATCCCGATCGGCAGGCTCAGGGCGGCCACCGTCGTCTCCCCGACGTTCGGCACCGCGAGCGTCGACCCGTGCAGCGTCACGTGCAGCGGGGCCTCGATCCGTGCGCCCGAGAGCGCCGCGTCCAGCGAGACGTCCACCGTCCCGCCCCGCACCGGGCGGGTCCCCGCCACGGCCAGCGCGTTCCCGACATCGTCGCCGGAGAGCCCCGTGAGCGAGAACGCCAGCCGCCGCCCCGGATCGCCGGCGCTGCCGAGACCGACCTCCGCGCGGATCCGCCCGCTCCGGCTCGTCACGCGCAGGGCGGCATCCCCCTCGACCAGCCGGGGCGCGTCCGACAGGTTCTCGCCCCGGACGTCCAGCACCTCCGGCTCCCCCCCGGCGTCGCGGATCTGCTCCGCCCGCAGGCCCTCGATCCGCAGCTCGCGCACCAGCACGCGCGGCGCCTCCGCGATCAGGTGCCCGGCCGTCACGTTCGTGATCCCGCGCTCGCGGATCTCCCGCTCCAGGCGTTCGCGCAGCGTCTCGCCCCGCGGCGCTCCGGGGGCGCGGTCCGGCTCCGCCCCGCCCGCGTCCGTCTTCTCCAGCCACTCGCGGAGCTGCCGCAGGCGCTCCTTCCACTCCTTCGCCTGCGCCACGTAGTCCTCGAGCGTCTTCTCCTCGGGCGTGGTCTCGGGCGGCGGCGCGGGGACGCGGTCCCGCCCGACCACGAGCCCGGGCCGCTTCCGGAGCGCGCCGCTCGCGGCCTCGGAGGCCACCACAGAGTCGAAGGCGAACCGCTTCGTGAGCAGGTCGCGGTTCGAGACATCCGCCGTCACCTCGCGGGCCCGGAAGATGTCCCGCGTCAGGTCGTTCGGGTCCGCCATCGCCAGACCGACGAGGCGCAGCCTCCCCGTCTTCGGGTCCAGGTCCGCCGACTCGATGTCCACCGTCGCCCCGTTCGCCCGCTCCAGCCCGGCCTGCACGGCCCAGGTCGTGATCTCGCTCCGGAAGAGGGCCTGCCCCAGGTACAGCAGCCCGACCACCAGCAGCGCGAAGACGACGCCCAGCGGACGGACCGGCAGCCCGATCCGCGAGGCCGCGAGCTGCTCGTACGTCTTCTTCCCGTGCCCGCCCCCGACGAAGACGAACACGAGCAGCCGGCTCCACCAGGCCGAGCGGAGCTTCTTGTACTTCTCCGACTTCTCGTCCAGCGCCGCCATCTTCCGCCGGAACCGGGTCAGCCCGCCCGCGAGCAGGAAGCCGGCGGCGAGCCCGAAGACCAGCCCCAGCAGCAGCCCGCCCGTGACCGTGTAGTTCTCGAACCCGAACCAGGCGAGCACGGGCGTGTTGACTGCCCACCGGAAGATCGGCTGCGTCGGCCCCTCCAGGAGCAGGTACCCGGCCTCGAACTGCCAGCCCAGCCCGAGCAGCGCCAGGCTCGCCAGCTTCGCCAGCGCCGCGGTCACGGTCGCGACGAAGAGGTTCGCGTTCACGACGATGAGCAGCAGCACGAGGGCCGCCAGCAGCCCCGGCGCCTGCGCGGCCCCCGGAACGAAGCCGACCAGAGCGCCGAGGACGCAGGCCGCGACGACCTGGAAGGGCGTCGACTTGCCGCGGAGAAACCCGCCGATCTTCCGAGTGATGAGCATGTGGATGGTTCCCGCCGAGCCGGCCGCCCGCGATCCCGTCCCCACGGCCGTCGTCCGCCCGGCCCCGCCGTGCCGGCGCCCCGAGCCCGCCGGGGCGCCGGCACGGAGTAAGGGCTAACTAACTCTAGCCGTCCCCGCGGTTCGCGATCAATCCCGCTCGGGCTTCGGCGGAGGCGGCGGGGCCCGCAGGTCCACCCGCTCCAGGAGACGGCGGAGGATGGCGTCCTCGAGCCGCCCGCGACGCCGCGCCGGGGCCGGGAGGCGCACCAGCAGGTGCAGCTTCCCCGGATCGGGGATGCTCAGCGTGACCCGCGGCTCGGCCGAGAGGGCCCGCAGCCCCTGCTCCTCGCCCACGCGCTCGAGGTGCCGCCGGGCCTCGGCGAGGTACCCGGAGCACTCCTGGTTGGCGATCGCGAGCAGCTCGCGCTCGATCCGCCGCCAGTCCGCCCCCTGCTCGATGGGCACCCGGAACGTGTGGAGGACGTAGTCGTTCGTCAGCGTCTCGTTCCGCACCGGGGCGGTGAGGAAGACGGAGTTGGGGATCGTGATCGTCCGCCCGGTGTACTGGTGCGTCGTCTCGCCCGGGCCGACCTCGAGGATCGTGGTCGTGAGGATCCGCTGGTCGGAGACGTCCCCGCGGAGCCCGTTGACCTCGATCCGGTCGCCGATCTGGAACGAGCGCGACGTCCCCCGCACCAGCCCGCCGCTGACGCACATGATCAGCTCCTTCGTGGCGAGCACGATGGCCGCGGTGACCGCGATCAGCGAGATCGCCAGCGTGCGGAGCTGCGTCCCCCAGATCACGAGCAGCCCGGCGAGCACGAGCAGGACGACGGCGTTTCGGGCCTGGACGACCCACCGCCGCCGCTCGTCGGAGTCGTCCTGCAGGTGCTTGTCGATGAAGCGGCGGAGGAGGAACTGCAGCGCGGTCGCGGCGACGAGCAGCAGGAGCGTGCTCAGCGCCTTGGAGAACAGCGGCGAGTGGATGACGTCGGCGGCGGGGCCGAAGAGGGTGGCGGTCATGGGGTGG
>CAYMFP010000156.1:0-7675 GCA_964389385.1 uncultured Phycisphaeraceae bacterium
GGGCGTTGATCCCGCTCATCTTCTGCAGCCCGATCAGACCCACGGCGATCGCGACTAAGGACAGGATGGCGACCACTGCGTACAGCTTGCCTTTGATGGTTTGGATGAACCTCATTTGCGTTCCTAATCGGTTGTGCGGCGTCGCGGCCGGCGCGCGGAGCGGGCGCGGCTTCGGCGTTCGTGAACGATGGGTCGAGCCCGGCGTGCGCCGGGCGTCCGGAGATTAGATGCGGACCCGCGAGACGGCGGTGCGGAGGCGGTCCTGGGCGGCGTCGAGCCGCTGCCTCGCGGCGTCGAGCGGGCGCGATCCGGCGGGCGCGGGCCCCGCCCCCGGGGCATGCGTCGGGGGCTCGGCGTCGATCCCGTGCGCTTCCCGGAGTTCGCGGAGCGCCGCCGACGCCTGGTCGGCGTGGTGCCGGGCGAGGGCTTCGTGGCGGCGCAGGCGAGCGACGATCGGGTCGGGCGATCGGGATCGGCCGTCCGGCGTGTTCTTATGATTGGGCGTGCAGGCGCCGTTCGGACCGGCGGTGCGGCGGCCGTTCTCGGGTAATGGCATGCGGGCTCCGTCCTTAGAATGGAGCACAGGCCGGCGTCGCGCCGGTTGAGGCCTGCGTTCTTGTGTGCGGCCTCAATCGGAAAAGGGGGGACGACGGTGAAATCTACTTTGCCATTCGGCGCTCCGCGGCCGTCGTGCTGCTTTGAGCCGAGCGCATGAACCGTCCATGGCGCGCACATTGCGCGCGTTATGCGCAGGCATGGGGAATAAATCCCAACTTATATTCGGGGTGACGGCGCACGATGCGCCGATCGGGAAAGCGCGCTCGAAAATAAGGACATGGAGGGGGTTTACTGCGGGGCGGGGCGCCCGGCCTGCACCGGCCGGTGGCCGTGGAGGCGGAGCGCTTCCTCGAGGCGGTTCTGCGCCGCGAGGAGGTGCTCGACGGTCTCGCGCACGCATCCGCGGCCGCCCGGGCGCGAGGTGACGAAGTGCGCGCAGCGGAGGACGGCGGGTTCGGCGTCGGCGGGGGCGACGGCGTAGCCGACCGCGGCCATGGCGGGGAGGTCGGGCCAGTCGTCGCCGACGTAGGCGGCCTGTTCGGGGGCGAGGCCCAGGCGGCGGAGGAGGTCGTGGAGGACGGCGGGCTTGTCGGCGACGCCCTGGTGGAGGTGGCGGATGCCGAGTTCGGCGGCGCGGAACTGGAGGGCGCGGGAGGAACGCCCGGTGATGATGGCGACCTCGTAGCCCATGCGGCGCCAGAGGGCGATGCCGAAGCCGTCGCGGACGTTGAAGGACTTCGTCTCCACGCCGTCGTCGTCGATGTTGATCGAGCCGTCGGTGAGGACGCCGTCGCAGTCGAGGACGAGGAGGCGGATGGCGGATGGGTCGGGGGTCATCGAGGAAAGGCGAGGGTCGCGGCGGGGGATGGGGGGGATCGAGGAGCCCGGGGCGGGGCGACCCGGCTCGGGCGGGTGCGGCGGATCGTACGGCCTCGCCGGAGGGGCGGGGCGGCGGGCCGCGCCCCGGGCCGGGATCAGTCCTCGACGAGCTTCATGGTGATGAGGTCCTGGACGTCGAGGAGGCCGACGGCGCGGCCGTGCTCGTCGACGACGGGGACCTCGTCCTGGCGGTGCTGGCGGAAGAGGGCGGCGGCGTCGCGGACGCGGGCGGTGTGGGGGAGGGTGCGGGGGGCGCGGGTCATCACGTCGCGGAGGGGGCGGCTGAGTTCCGACGGGTCCTTGAGGACGAGGCGGCGGAGGTCGCCGTCGGTGAAGATGCCGACGAGGCGGCCGTCGGGGTCGGCGACGAGGAGGGCGCCGGGGCGCCGGCCGACGGCGGAGGCGGCGCGGAGGGCGTCGGCGACGGGGGTGTCGGGGGTCGCGGTGGGGAGGTTGACGCCGGCGCGGAAGCGGAGGAGATCGGTGACGGGGCGGAGGAGGCCGCCGAGCTTGCCGCCGGGGTGGCGGCGGGCGAAGTCCTCGTCGGTGAAGCGCATGCGTCGGGCGGCGGCGAGGGCGAGGGCGTCGCCGATGGCGAGGGCGGCGGTGGTGGAGGAGGTGGGGGCGAGGAAGCCGGTGGGGTTGCGGTCGTCGGCGCCGGCCTCGTAGCGGACGAGGGTGGGGAGGACGACGTCGGAGAGGCGGGCGAGGGTGGAGGGCTGGCGGTCGTCGAGGTGTCCGGTGATCGCGATGACGGGGAGGCCGTCCTCGCGGAGGACGGCGGCGAGGGCGACGACTTCCTCGGTCTCGCCGGAGTTGGAGAGGCAGAGGGCGAGGTCGGTCTTGCGGAAGCGGCCGAGGTCTCCGTGGGCGGCCTCGGTGGGGTGGACGGCGTGGGCGGGGATGCCGAGGCTGGCGAGGGTGGCGGCGATCTTGGCGCCGATGAGCCCGGACTTGCCGATGCCGGAGACGAGGACGGTGCCGCCGGTTTCGGCGGTGCGGACGGTGAGGTCGACGGCGCGGAGGAAGGGCTCGCCGGCGTTCTCGGCGAGGGCGGCGACGGCCGCGGCCTCGTCGCGGAGGACGGCTCGGACGAAGGCGAGTTCGGCGTCGCGTTCTTCGGGGGGCATCTGGGCGGAGGAGGGGGACGCGGCGCGGTCGGCGGTCGGCGGGGCCATGGGGTACGTTAGCGGGCGTCGCCGGGGGGCGCGGCGCGGGAGCGGGGATCGCGCGGCTTCGGTCGGGGGCGAGAGCGTATGCGGAGGGATCGGTCGGCGCGCGGCCGCGGCGCGGGATCGGGGCCGTCGCCATCGCCTGAGGGCGTAGACTGGCCCGTGGCGTCCTCGCATGATCGTCCGTCCGTTCCCGTGGAATCGGCGCCCGAGGGCGCGCCGGCGGCGCTGTCGCCCGCTCCGCCGCGGGAGTACCGGGTGCGGCTGGAGCAGTTCGAGGGGCCGCTGGACCTGCTGCTGTACCTGATCCGGCGGGCGGAGGTGGACATCCACGACATCCCGATCGCGGAGATCGCCGAGCAGTTCATCGCGCACCTGGAGCAGCTGGACGACGCGGGGAGCCGCGTGGACATCGACACGGCCGGTGAGTTCCTGGTGATGGCGGGGACGCTGGTCGAGATCAAGAGCCGGATGATCCAGCTCGAGCAGGAGGGGGCGGACCAGGCCCGGGAGCGTGCGGGGCGCGAGGCGGGGGAGGACGCCGAGGAGGAGTGGGAGGATCCGCGGGCGGACCTGGTGCGTCAGCTGCTGGCGTACAAGCGGTACCGGGACGCGGCGGAGGAACTCGAGCACCGGCGGGAGGAGTGGGCGAAGCGCGTGCCGGCGGCGCGGGCGGCGCTGCCGGCGGAGGCGCTGAGGGAGGCGGCGGAGGCGCTGGGGGAGATCGAGATCGAGGACGTGGGGCTGTGGGACCTCGTCGAGGCGTTCGGGAAGATCATCGCGAGCGTGAACTTCGACCGCCTCGGCGAGCACGAGGTGGTGAGCGACGAGACGCCGATCGAGCTGCACGCGGAGGACATCGTCGACCGGCTGCGGCGCGCGGGGGAGGAGCCGGGCCCGGGCGGGCCGCGGGCGATGACGCTGCGGCGGGTGCTCGCGGGGCGGACGCGGGCGGAGATGGTGGGGCTGTTCCTGGCGCTGCTGGACCTGATCCGCAACGAGCGGGTGGCGTTCCGGCAGGGGCAGGACGAGGAGGGCGTGGGGGACGAGATCGTGATCGAGCTGCGCGAGGGGGCGGGGGAGAGCGACCACCGAGAGCACGGGGGGCACGGAGGGGGAGAGGGGATGGGGGCGGAGGACGTGGAAGATCGCTGAGGCCGTGGCTCAGGGCGTCTCGCGGCGTGAGGAGGGGCGGAGGGGTTTGGGTCGGGCCACGGGGGGAGATGGGCGTGGGGCCCGGGTTCGCGCTCGGGG
This sequence comes from uncultured Phycisphaeraceae bacterium, assembly GCA_964389385.1. Taxonomy (GTDB): domain Bacteria; phylum Planctomycetota; class Phycisphaerae; order Phycisphaerales; family UBA1924; genus CAYMFP01. The sequence goes on from CAYMFP010000156.1 coordinate 3,864, forward strand.
CTTTCTTCGGTGAGGCAGGAAAGGTCGGGGCGGGGTCAGGCGGCGCGGCGGAGGCGGGTGGCGGCGTGGGCGGCGATGGCGCCGGCGATGTCGAGGTCGGGGTGGGTGCGCTGGAGCGCCTTGAAGCCGGGCGCGGAGTTGACCTCACAGATCTTGAGGCGTTCGTCGTGCCCGAGGAGGAGGTCGACGCCGGCGATCTCGAGCCCGAGGGCCTTGGCGGCGGCGAGGGCCAGGCGGCGCATCTCCCTGGTGATCTCGATGGGCTCGGCGCTGCCGCCCTGGGAGCAGTTGGCGATGAGGCGGCCGGGGGCGGAGCGCTTCATGGCGGCGACGCAGCGTTTGCCGACGACGAGGACGCGGAGGTCGAGGCCGGTCTGGCAGCACTCCTGGAGGAGGACGGGGCGGTCGGGGTCGAGGGCGGCCTTCATCTGGAGCACGGCGCGGAGTTCGTCCAGGTCGCGGACGAAGAAGATGCCGTCGCCGTGGGAGCCGTCGCGGACGTTGGCCTTGACGATCGCGGGGAAGCCGACGCGTTCGGCGGCCTGGGCGGCGACCTCGACGGTGGAGACGAGGACGGTCGCGGGGGTGGGGAGGTCCTGTTCCTCCAGGAGCTGGGCCGTCCAGAACTTGTCGATGCACTTCATGATCGCGTCCGGCTGGTTGAGGACGCGGATGCCGGCGCTCTCGAGGGCGCGGTAGGCGGAGAAGTCGGTCCAGGTGGTCTTGCTGCCGTTGCGGGCGAGGAGGAGGGCGGGGAGGGGCGCGCCGTCGAGGTCGGCGATCGGATCGCCCGGGTGCCCCGCGACGGGGGTGAGGGCGGGGGCGTCGATGATGCGGACGGGGTTGGGGACGCGGGCCGCGAGGGCGCGGGCGATGGCGAGGTTCTCGTAGGACTCGTCGCGGTGGGCGACGGGCGGGCGGCGGTAGTGGATGAGAACGGGGGGGAGGGCCGGGCGTTCCGGGTTGCCCGCGGGGCGTGGGATGTCGTGCCTCGTGGGCACCAGCAGGACGTCGGCGGGGGGTGGCGCGCGCATACCGAGGACTCCCTGCCGGGCTCGTGCCGGCGGGAGCCTCTTCGCTGGGGGCTTCGGGGCGGAGGCGGGAGCGGGCGCGGCCCCCGCCCCGACCGGGCGGGGAGGGGCGGGTGCGGGGCCCCGGAAGGGGCCGGGCGGTTTCGGGCCGTGCGGCCTGACGGGGCGGGCGTCAGGGCGGGGGGACGGCCTTGAACCGGACCTTCAGGCGTTTGGCGAGGGTGTCGATGCGGGTGCGGGGGAGGCGGTCGGCGTAGGCGCGGTGTTCGGGGTGGACGTCGGGATGGGCGACGCCGCCGGAGACGCGGAGGAGTTCGACGAAGGCCTGCTGGGCCATGCCGAGGTCCAGGGGGAAGGGCATGAGCTGGGCCGCGTCGGTGAGGGCTTCGAGCTCGGTGAGGATCTGGACGAAGGTGCCTTCGTGGCGGTGGCGCCGGTCGGCGGCGCGGGCGGCGAGGGCGGCGAAGCGCCGTTCGAGGACGTAGGTGTGCTGCTGGCGGTCGATCTCGACGCCGTCGCGTCGGGCGGCGGAGAGGGTGTGCCGGATGGCGTCGATGTTGGGGATGGTGTCGGCGAGGGCCCAGGCGATGTCGGCGTTGAGGACCTGCTGCGCGGGGAGGAGGAGGACCGGGGGGGTGGGGAGCTTGTGCCCGGCGAGGAAGCGGACGAGGGGCTCGGTGTCGCGGTGGATGTCGCGGAGGGCGTTGGTGAGGCGGGTGACGGCGCCGTCGAGGACGCGGCCGACGATGCGGCGCTGCTCGTCGGCGAAGAGCGAGGCGAGGGAGTAGCGGGAGGTGCCGAAGGATTCCTCGATGACGCGGAGGAGGCCGGCGATGTCGCCGTTGGCGAGGGTCTCGTCGACGCGGGAGGCGAGGAGGGCGTACTCCTCGTCGGGGAGGTCGAGGCGGGCGCCGCCGTGGATGATGTGGTCGCCGAGGTGGACGACGGCGAAGGAGACGTCGCCGGCCTTGCGGGTGATGCGGGAGCGGAGGCGGGCGCGGCCGATGCGGACCTGCGTGCGCCCGGCGGAGAGGCGTTCGAGGCGGATCTGGCGCGCGTCGTAGCAGTAGATGGAGCCGGAGGTGGGGAGCTCGTCGAAGAGGGTGGAGACGGCGTAGTGGGCGCCGAGGCGGGGGAGGTCGACGACGGAGGGGAGGACCTCGTCCGTGTAGAGGCGGCGGCCGTCGCGGGCGTCCGGGGGGTTGCAGACGGCCTTCTCGAGGCGCTGGAGGAAGGGCTCCTGGAGGTCTTCGCCGACGGCGTCGGAGATGAGCTGGATGGCGCGGGCGGCGTAGAGGATGACCTGGACGGTCTCGATGCCGGAGAGGTCGTCGAAGAACCAGCCGCAGCTCGTGTACATGAGCATGGCGTGGCGCTGGGCCTCCAGGAGCCGGAGGGCGCGGACCTGCTCGTCGGGGTCGAGGGGGCGGCGCTGGTGGGCGGCGAGGAAGCGGTCGACGGAGGCGTCGGAGCGGTCGAGGACGGCGTCGATGTAGGCGTCGCGGGCGGCCCAGGGGTCGCTCAGGAGGGGGGCGGCGGAGCGTTCGAAGAGGTCGGCGGCGCGGTCGCGGAGGAAGTCGAGGGCGTCGCGGAGCGGGGCCCGCCAGTGCTGCGTGCCGCCGGGCTCGCGGCCGGTCTTGCACCCGCAGTCGGAGCGCCAGCGCTCGACGCCGTGGACGCAGGACCAGGAGGAGTTCTCGATGATCTCGGCCTCGTGCGTGGGGGGGCAGAGCTCGAGGAAGCGGGCGTAGTTGGTGAGGCGGATGTCCGGGCGGGCGTCGATCCGGAGCAGCGCGTAGGCGAGGGCCATCTCGCCGAAGCGGTGGTGGTGCCCGAAGGTCTCGCCGTCGGTGGCGATGTGGACGAGCTGGGGCTCGTCGTCGCCGGGGCGCTGGGGGCGGAAGGCGGAGACGAGGCGGTTCTCGAGGCGGTCGCCGGACTCGAGGAGGCGCTCGAACGCGACGGCCTGCGAGACGGGGCCGTCGTAGAAGAACAGGGCGATGGAGCGCCCGGAGGGGAGGTTGCAGCGGTAGGCGCGGCGGGGGTCGATGCCCTCGTTGGCGGCGTCGCGCCAGGGGCCGGGCCGGCCGTCGGGGCCGATCGCGCGGAATCGCCTGGCCTGGCGCGGGGCGAGGATTGTGAAGGCGATGCCGTGCTCGGCGAGGATCTCGAGGGTGGGGGTGTCGACGGCGGCCTCGGGGAGCCACATGCCCTCGGGGCGGCGTCCGAAGCGGTGCTCGAAGTCGCGGATGCCCCAGACCACCTGGGTGCGCCGGTCGCGCTCGCTGGCGAGCGGCATGATCATGTGGTTGTAGCACTGGGCGATGGCGGAGCCGTGCCCGCCGAAGCGCTCGGCCGAGCGGCGGTCGGCGTGGAGGATGGCCGCGTAGACGTCGGGGGCGTGGACCTCGAGCCAGGAGAGGAGGGTGGGCCCGAAGTTGAAGGACATGCGGGAGTAGTTGGAGACGATGCGGGTGATCCACCCCTCGGCGTCGAGGACGCGGGCGGAGGCGTTGGTGCGGTAGCACTCGTGGGTGATGCGCTCGTTCCAGTCGTGGAAGGGGGCGGCGGAGTCCTGCTGCTCGATGGCCTCGAGCCAGGGGTTCTCGCGGGGCGGCTGGTAGAAGTGCCCGTGGACGCAGAGGAAACGCGTGTCGCTGGTTGGGGGGGTGGTCTGGGATTCGGGCATGGGATTGGGCGCGTCCTCGGGCCTGGAGGACGAGGGTAGGGGCGAGGGGTGTCGTCGGAACGGGAGGCGCGGCGATTCACCGCGGAGGGGCG
>CAYMFP010000157.1:0-7582 GCA_964389385.1 uncultured Phycisphaeraceae bacterium
ACCCGCCCCGTCGCCTGGGCTCTCTACGCCCTCCCCCACCGCCTCGACCACGCCCCAGCCCTCGTGCCCCGGGTTGCCCGCGGGCATCGGGTAGTCGAACCAGGGGCGGCCCTCGTACGGCGGGATGTTGGAGCCGCAGACGCCGCACCCTTCCAGACGGACGAGAACCTGCCCCGGGCCCGGCGCGGGGACCGGTGTGTCGACGATCTCCACCCGCCGCGCGGCCACGAGGCGGGCGGCGCGGCAGGAGGTCGGGAGCGTGGCGGAGGATCGGGTGCTCTGGAGTGCGGTCACGCGGTCGTTCCTGCGGTGATGGCGGCCTTGGCGGCGTCGCCCGGCGCGACGCCGAGAAGGGTCTGGGAGATCCAGCGGTGCAGCCGCCGCACGCCGTCGCGGACGCGGACGCGCGGGGCCCAGCCCGTGGCCGCCCGGAAGGCGGTCACGTCCGAGACGTACCACCGCTGGTCGCTGGTGCGCCACGGGCCGTAGCGCACGTCCGGCGTGCGCCCGGCGTCCTCGGCGATCATGCCGAGCAGCTCGATGAGGCTGAGGGTGTTGCCGGGCCCGCCGCCGATGTTGAAGGCGCGCCCGGAGAGATCGCCGATGCGCTCCATGGCGAGGAGCTGGGCGTCGACGAGGTCTCCCGCCCAGAGCGCGTCGCGGACCTGCTTGCCGTCGCCGTAGACGTTGAGCGGACGGCCCTCGACGGCGCTGCGGACGAAGTGGGCGATCCAGCCCTGGTCCTCGTTGCCGCACTGGTGGCGCCCGTAGATGCAGGACATCCGGAAGACGACGGTGGGCAGGCCGTACGCGTTCGCGTAGTCGATGACGTACTGGTCGGCCGCGCCCTTCGAACACCCGTAGGGGGAGCAGAAGGCGAGCGGACGCTGCTCGGAGACGCCGAGCGTGCGCGCCCGGCGGTCGGCGGGCTCGTAGCGTGTCTCGCCCTCGACGAGTTCGAGGTCCCCGAGCCCGCCGTAGACCTTGTTCGTGCTCGTGAAGAGCAGGGGAACGGGGCGCCCGAGGCGGCGGAGCTCCTCCAGCAGGTGGAGAGCGCCCTGGACGTTGACGCCGTGGTCGTCGACGGGGTCGTCGAGGCTGGTGGTGACGGCGACCTGCGCGGCGAAGTGGAAGACGCGCGCGGCCTCGGCGATCGCCGAGCGCAGCTCCCGGCGGTCGCGGACGTCGGCGATGCGCAGTTCGACCGCGCCGCCGAAGCGGTCGGAGAGCCGGTCGACGTTGTCGAGCACGCCGTCGCGCGACAGCGCGTCGTAGAGGACGACGCGCTCGCCCCGCTCGAGCAGACGCTCGGCCAGGTTCGTGCCGACGAACCCGGCGCCGCCGGTGATGACGGTCGCCCGGCGTCCGGCCCGGTCGGGCCGCCGGGCGGCGATGGAGGCGAGGCGGTGCGCCTCGCCCACGCCGCCGGCCTCCAGGGCCCGGGCGAGCAGCTTGGGCCGCCGCCCCCCGGCGGCGTAGATGCCGAAGTGGTACTCGCGCTCGTCCGAGAAGTCGCCGTCGACGGTCGCACGCTCGGGGTCGAGGTCCTCGAGCCCGTACCAGTAGACGCGGTCGACCGGGGCCGACATCGCGTCGAGGAACTCGCGGAGCTGGCGGAGTTCGTCGCGGCGCCAGGTGGAGTGCCCGGCCTCCGTGATCCACAGCTCCGGCGCACGCTCGCCCGAGAAGCCGCAGCGCGCCATCGCCTCGCGCACGCGGGCGCACTCGCGGTCCCACCCGAGCCACTGGAACTCCCAGGTGCCGGGGAAGCCGTGGATGCCCACGGCGTCGACGTGGTCGAGCACGCCCCGCTGGGCCATCAGTGCGAGCCATTCCGGATCGACCGGCGACATCCCGCCGAGGGCGACCTTCTTCCCGCAGCGGCGGGCCCAGTGCGCGGCCATGCCGATCATGCCCGCGAAGGTCGCCCACTCGCGATCGAGCGTCCAGTCCCACTCGCTGGGGTTGTTGGGCTCGTTCCAGAGCTCGATCCAGCGGAAGTGCTCGCCGTAGCGGGTGATGAGAACGTCGATGAAGTCCGCGTAGGCCTTCGGGTTCCGCGGCGGGCTGCTGGTCTTCGGGGCGACGCCGAGGGACGGGGGCGTGTAGAGGACGCACGGCAGCAGGTCGCCCGCGGCGGCCAGCCTCGGGAAGAGCCGGTCGAGCCATTCGAGCCCGCCCTCCCGGAAGCAATCCGCCCAGGAGACGCCGAAGCGCAGGCGCTCGACGCCGAGGCGGCGCATCTGGGCGACGGCTCGCTCGGCGTGCTCGTCGTCGTTGAAGTGAAACCACTCGAGCACGCCGAGCGCGGGGCGCGGCTCCGCCGCGCGGGCGGCGAGCCCGTTCGCCCGGCCGTTCGGGGTTCCGCCGTGCGCGGGGGGGATCGTGCCGCTCATACGGTCAGCCCCCTCTCCGTCAGCTCGCGGGCCGCGTCGTCGACGCGGTCCTCGGCCGTCTGGCCGCGGAGCCACACGGCGAGTTCGCGGAGCCCGTCGGGCAGATCGACCTCCGGCTCGTAGCCGAGCAGATCGCGGGCGAGGGCGATGTCCGCGAAGCAGTGGCGGATGTCGCCGACGCGGTACTTGCCGGTGATCTCGGGGGCGACGTCGCGGCGGCCCATGGCCTCGGCCACGAGTTCGGCGATCTCCCGGACGGTGTGGCTCCGCCCGCTGCCGACGTTGATCGCGTGCCCGACGGCCCGTGCGCTCTCCCCGGCGAGCACGCACGCCCGGACGACGTCGTGGACGCTGACGAAGTCGCGACGCTGCAGCCCGTCCTCGAAGATCAGCGGCGGGCGGCCGTTCATGAGGCGCGAGGCGAAGATCGCGAGCACGCCGGTGTACGGGTTGCTCAGCGCCTGCCGCGGCCCGTACACGTTGAAGAAGCGCAGCGCCACGGTCGGCACGTTGTACGCCTGCCCGTAGAGCAGGCACATGCGCTCCTGGTCGTACTTGGTCAGGGCGTAGATCGAGGAGAGGCAGGGCGTCTTGTCCTCGGCCGTGGGGACGGGCTCGAGGAGCGTGCCGTCGCCGTCGCGGAGTTCCCAGTCCCCTCGCTCGAGCTGGCGGCGGGCCCGCTCGCAGACCGCCGCGGGCCTGCCGGAGGGATCGAGGTACCGCCCCTCGCCGTAGATGCTCATGCTCGACGCGACGACGAGGCGCTCGACCGAGGCGTCCTGCATCGCCTCCAGGAGCACGCCGGTGCCGTGCTGGTTGGTGCTCGCGTAGTCCGCGATGCGGTACATGCTCTGCCCGACGCCGACGCGGGCCGCGAAGTGGTAGACGGTGTCGACGCCGCGGAGCGCCTCGCGGCACTTCCGGGCGTCCGTGACGTCTCCGACGATCAGGTCGACGCGCCCGTCGAGGTAGTCCGGGCGCCGGAGCGAACCGCCGGGTCCGGCGCCGTGCACCTGCGGCTCGAGGCTGTCCAGCACGCGCACGCGGCGCCCGCGTGCGAGCAGCGCGTCCGCGAGGTGGGAACCGATGAACCCGGCTCCGCCCGTGATCAGGGTCGTGGGCATGCACGCCTCCCGTGGAAGTGCCTGTAGGCCGCGGCGCCGGGCAGCCGGCGGGCGGCCCCGGGCAGGGGGCCTCGCCGGGCGATGCGCAGCGGGGACGGAAGAAGATGAACCTTCCAGATAACGCGGCAGCGGGTCGGGCAGATTCGGGGATCGGGGCGATCTGCCGGATTCCGGGGCGGCGGGTCCGGTTCGGGCGCGCGGGCGTGCGCCGGGTCTGCGAACGCCCCACGCGCATCCCACGGAGGCCTCGCGCACGGCCCTCATCGCGCCGACGCCTTGCGGCCCGCCGGTGCACGCGCGGCGCGCCGACCCGGCGCGTGCAATCAGGGGAGAACTCAGCGCGGTTTCTCTCGTGCGCCCCCGCCCGGCAGGAACGCCCCGCGAGGCCCTGCACCGACTGCTTGATCATCCCCGCCCGCTCGGGATCGCCCTTCATGTCGAGGACAGGCACCCCTGCGCCCGCCCGAAGCCGATGTGCGGGGGCCGCGGCGGCACCTCGGGATCGATGATGAACTCCAGCAGCATCGGGCGGTCGGCGCGCAGCGCGCGGCCCCACGCGCCGCCGATCGCCTCCGGCTCGTCGATCCGCTCCCCGGCGAGCCCGAGCGACTTCGCGTCGTCCGCGTACGGGAAGTCCGGAAGGATCTGCGCGGTCCTGCTTGCGGACGGGCCTCGGGATCGGGCGGCGCGGCGTCTCGCCCTCGTCGCCGCGCAGCCCCCCACCTCGCCGGTGAACTTCGCGTGCGCGCAGGCCGCGAACGCGGCGAGTTCTTCGTGCCGCGTCTGGATGAAGCGCATCTCCTCGGCCTCGTGGTTCAGCGTTCCCATCAGCCCGTTGATCCCGCCCCCCGGGTACCTGTAGATACGCCGCCCCTCACTCGTGCAGGCGGTCGACCATGAACTCGCTGGAGGTCGGGATCGGGGCCCTCGCCGCGTGTGGCGGCCCGGCGCCCGGTCCGGAAACCAGATCCATCCCCGCCCCCACCGAACTCCCCCTGTTCCAGGCAAGTTGCGGCGCAGTTCTCCACCAGCCGGGCGCGGCTCGTCCCGCTCAGCGTCCGGAAACCCCCCGCACAAGCTACACACCCCGCGCCACGCTGCCCGGGCCCCCGGTCGCCCTTCAGATGGCGCACGCCCTGCGCGGCCGGCGGCTATATTGAGGATGCCCGGCCGCCCCGCGGCCCCGACCATCCTTTCCGGGCGGAGCGCCGCCGGAGAAGAGAAAGAGGAGTCTGACATGTCGAATCCGTTGCTCGCCGCCTCCGTTGTCGCTGCGCTCGCCGGCGCGGCCTCGGCCGCTCTGCCCCCGAGCTACGAGGAGGCGGTGATCCACGCCCGCTCGAGCGCCGGCTCGTCCTTCAACTTCCCGACCTCCGTCAGCAGCTTCAGCGACCTCGACCTCGCCAACGACGGCGGGATCACGTTCCGCGGCTACCGCTACGTGAACTACAGCGGCACCAACAGCATCTGGTACGGCACGGTCCAGGACGGCGGTCAGGTCGTCAGCTCCACCAGCGACGACGTCACGAAGCTGAACCTCGCCGCCGATGGCACCCCGATCTGGTTCAAGCGAGGCTCCACCGCGAACACCGGGTTCTTCACCTACGAGAACGGCGCGGTCACGAAGGTCGCCAACGCCGGCGGCCCCGCCTTCAACGTGGGCGTCACCACCCGCCTGCAGAGCGGCGACATCCTGCACTACAACAGCGCGGGCAACGACACGCTCTACCGCATCGATCCCGTCCTCGGCATCCCCGCCCCGTACTTCTCGGGGGACACCTCGGGGCACAACGGCTTCACGCCCTCCTCCAGCTTCAGCCACCAGGGCGAACTCTCCATGGTCGGCTTCGGCTTCTCGGGCGGCAAGGAACTCCTCCGCGTCGCGGCGGACGGCTCCGTCACGACCGTCGCCGCGACGGCGACGGAGTTCGGCGGCGCGTTCTCCGGGATCTCCAACACCACGCGGATCGCGTCGAACGGCACCATCGCCTTCCAGGCGACCCCCACCGGCGGCTCCGAGGGCATCTTCATCGCCGACACCTCCGGCACGACGACGCTGATCGCCACCAGGGACATCGCCTCGCCGCTCGGCCTCGCGAGCATCGCCAGCTTCGGCGCGGACGTGAACGCCCACGGCATCGCGCTGTTCCGGGCGACCGGCATCGGCAACAGCACCGAAGGCCTCTGGATCGGCGACGGCGTCTCGCTGCTCGAGGTCATCGGCGTGGGCGACGAGATCACCACCGACCTCGGCGTCACCACCATCACCGGCCTCGGCGGCTTCGCCATCAACGACGACAACACCATCCTCTTCGAGGCCCGGCTCGCCTCGGGCGGCGTCGGCGTCTTCAGCATCGTCGCCGTCCCGACGCCCGGCGCGGCCGGCGCCCTCGCGATGGGCGGCCTCCTCGCCGTCCGCCGGCGCCGCTGATCGCCCGCTGCCGCACCGGTTATCCTTCGCGCCCGGCCGCGCTACGCGGCCGGGCGTCTTGCTTCTCCGGGACCCCGCAGGGAGCACCGATGGCTTCGACGAGGCGCCCCGAGCGCCAGGCGGCCCGCGGCACCGCGGCCGACCGGCCCGACATCGCCCACGCACGCGCCCTCCTCGCCGCCGGACGCCTCGACGAGGCGCGGGCGATCCTGGAGCAGGCCCTCGCCCGCGCCCCCCGCGACGCGGAGGCCGCGATCGCCCTCGCGGAGGTGCACGTCCGGGCGGCGCGTCCCGTCGCCGCGATCCGCCTCGTCCGAGCGGCCCTGCGTTCCCGGCCCACCGACGCTCGCGCCCACGGCACGCTCGGCGCCGCCCTCCAGATGACCGGCGATCACGAAGGCGCCCTGCTCTCGTTCGAGCGGGCGACGGCCCTCGAGCCGGGGTCCGCCGACGCCTGGTGCGGGCTCGCCCAGGTGCACGAGCGCATGCACCGCCTCGACGCGGCCGCCAGGGCCCTGGACCGCGCCATCGCCGCGGCCCCGGACTCCCCCGCCATCGCCCTCTACCGGGCCCGTGTCCTCCGCCGCGCCGGAGAGTCGGAACGAGCCGCCGGGATCCTCGCGGAGATCGTCCGGAGCCATCCGGGCTCGCCGCACGCGGCCGCGGCGCTGACGGAGACGGCCCACGCGCTCGACGCGGCCGGCCGGACGGACGAGGCCGCCGAGACCTTCCGCCGCGCGAAGGCGATCCACCTCGCCGCGGAGGATGAGCCCGACCGCAACCCGCTCGACGCCGCCCTCCCCTCGATCCGCCTGCTCCACGCCATGGACGCCGACCGCGCCGCCCGCTGGCGGGAGAGCGCCCCCGGCGACGCCGGCGCCGGGCACGCCTTCCTCGTCGGCTTTCCGCGGTCGGGCACCACGCTGCTCGAGCAGGTGCTCGCGGCCCACCCGCGGGTCAGGACCACGGACGAATCGGACCTGATCGCCGCCCTCGCCGGCGCGATCCACGCGCGCCGCGGCCCGGGCGGACCCCCCGACATCCGCACGCTCGACGCGCTGAGCGAGGCCGATGTCCGCGACCTCGCGACCGCCTACCGCCGCGCGGCGGAGGAGCGGTTCGGCCCCTGGCGGACGGACCAGATCCTGCTCGACAAGATGCCGCTGAACTCCGTCTCGCTCCCGGAGATCGCCCGCGTCTTCCCGCGGTCGCGCGTGCTGTTCGCCCTGCGCGACCCGCGCGACGTCGTCCTGAGCTGCTACATGCAGCTCGGCGGGCCGACGCCCAACGCCCGGTTCTACCTGACGGTCGAACGCATCGCCCGCTTCTACGCGGTCGTGCTGGAGGGGTGGCTCGCTTTCCGCGAGCACGCCCCTGTGCCCTGGCTGGAGGTCCGCTACGAGGACGTGGTCGACGATCTGGAAGCCCAGGCCCGTCGGGTGCTCGGGTTCCTCGGGCTGCCCTGGGACGCCCGCGTGCTGAGCTTCCCGGGAGCCGGGCGCCTCGTCGCCTCCCCCACGTACGAGCGCGTCGCCGCCGGCGTCGACCGCCGCGCCGTCGGCCGCTGGCGCCGCTACCCCGACCTCATGGCCGAAGCCCTGCCGATCCTTGCGCCGCTGGTCGAACGGCTC
>CAYMFP010000158.1:0-3599 GCA_964389385.1 uncultured Phycisphaeraceae bacterium
TGGGGCCTCGTGAGGCTCACGTTCGACAACCCGGAGTGGCTCTGGCTGCTCGTGCTGGCCGTCCCCGTCGCCTGGACCGGGCTGCGGTGGTTCGTGTCGATGAGCCGGGTGCGACGTTGGACGGCCGTGGTCGCGCGCGTCTCGCTGCTGGCGCTCGTCGCGGCGCTGCTCGCGGGCGCGGCGACGGTGCGGGAGACGCGGCAGCTCGCGGTGGTGGGGGTGGTGGACGTCTCGGGGAGCGTGCGGCGGTTCGCGGATCTCTCGGCGTTCCCGGCCGCGGCGGAGGGCGAGGAGGCGCCCGCGGGCGTGGCGGAGGCCGCGCGGCGGTGGTTCGAGGCCGCGGCCGCCGAGCGCGGGCCGGACGATCTGCTCGGGCTCGTCGCCTTCGACGGGCGGGCGATCGCCGTCGCGACGCCCGGGCGCGGCAGCGTGACGGACCGCTCGCTCGACGTGCAGTCCGCGCCGGGGACGGACATCGCCGCGGCGCTGCGGTACGCGGCCGCGCTCATCCCGCCGGACGCGGCCGGGCGGATCGTGCTGGTGAGCGACGGGAACCAGACGGCCGGGGACGCGGCCGCGGCGGCGCGGGAGCTGGCGGCCCGCTCCGGCGGGTTCGAGGCCGGGCCCGACGCGGGCGGGCTGCCGGTGGACGTCATCCCGCTGGCGTACCGGGTCGACAACGAGATCGTGGTGGAGGCGGTCGACGCGCCGCCGCGGGCGCCGGGCGAGAGCACGGTGACGGTGCGCGTGGTGATCCGCTCCACCGGCGAGGCGTCGGGCACGCTCCGCCTGACGCGCGAGGGCGAGCCGCTCGACCTGAACGGGCCCGAGCCGGGCACCGGGCGCCGCGTGACGCTGCGCGAGGGGCGGAACGTCGAGCTGATCGAGGCCAAGCTGGACGCCGGGCGGATCCACCGCTTCGAGGCGATCTTCGAGCCCGACCTGACCGGCCCCGGGGCGGGGGGCGCGGCCGCGTACGACACGGCCCTCGACAACAACCGGGCCGAGGCGTTCACGCTCACGCCCGGGCGCGGCAGCGTGCTGATCCTGGACGGGGCCGCCGGCGGCGAGCGCGGCGGGGCGGGCGAGGTGCTCGCCCGGACGCTGCGGGCGAACGGGATCGAGGCCGAGGTCCGCCCCGCCGCGGGCGTGCCGGGCGATCTGCTCGGGCTCCAGGCGTTCGACCTCGTCGTGCTCCAGAACGTGCCGGTGGAGGCGGTGCCGGAGCGCGCGCAGCGGGCGCTGGCGGACTACGTGCGCGACCTCGGCGGCGGGCTGGTGATGATCGGCGGGCCGGACTCGTTCGGCCCCGGCGGCTGGAACGGCACGCCCGTCGCCGACGTGCTCCCCGTGCGCCTGGACCTGCCGGAGGAGATCATCGAGCCCGAGGCGGCGATCGTCTTCGTGCTCGACGCGTCGGGCTCGATGAGCCAGGGCGTGATGGGCGGGAGCCGCTCGCAGCAGGAGGTGGCGAACGAGGCCGCGGCGCTCGCCGTGCAGACGCTCGACCGCAAGGACCTCGTCGGCGTCATCGCGTTCAACACCACGTCGCGGACGGTGGTGCCGTTCGGCCCGAACGCGGACCCGGACGCGACGGCCGCGGCGATCCGCGCGATCGCCCCCAACGGCGGGACGAACGCCACGCCCGGGCTGCGGCAGGCGCACGAGTGGCTGCGGAGCCACGACGCGAAGATCAAGCACGTCATCTTCCTGAGCGACGGGCAGGACCAGAACTCCGGCGGGCTGCCCCAGATCGCGGCCAACATGCGGGCCGACGGCATCCGCATCTCCACCATCGCCGTCGGCACGGGCGCGGACACCGCGACGCTCGAGGAGGTGGCCCGGCAGGGGCAGGGGGCGCACTACTTCGTGACGAACCCGAACGTGCTCCCGCGGATCCTCGTCAAGGCGGTCCGCGTCGTCCGCAGCCCGCTGGTGCGCGAGCAGCCGTTCCAGCCGCGGGTGCTGCCCTCGGGCAGCCCGCTCACCGCCGGCCTGCCCGCCGAACCCCCGCGCCTCGAGGGGCTCGTGCTGACGCGCCCGCGCGAGGAGCCGGGCGTGACGTACGCGATGGCGACCCCGCGCGGCGAGCCGCTGCTGGCGCACTGGAACGTCGGGCTCGGGCAGGTCGTCGCGTTCACCTCCGACGCCTCGGTCTGGGCGCGGCACTGGGTGGGCACGGACCTCTACGTGCGCTTCTGGACGCAGATCGCCCGCCAGACCGCGCGCGCCGACCGGGGCGGCAACGCCGAGCTGACGACGCGCGTCGACGGGGACGAACTCATCGTCCGCGTCCGCGCCGCCGACGACGCGGGCGAGCCCCTCGACCTGCTGACGATCCCCGCGACCGTCTACCCCCCGACCGGCGACCCGTTCGAGATCCGGCTCAGCCAGGTCGGCCCGGGCGCGTACGAGGCGCGCGCGCCGGCGCGCGAGTCCGGCACGTTCATCGTCGTCGCCCGCCCGATGCTCGGCACGCAGCGCCTGGCGCCGGCGCTCGGCGGGGCGAGCGTCTCCGGGGGCGTGGAGTACCGCCGCACGAGCTCGGACGTCCGCCTGCTGCGCGAGATCGCCGAGGCGACCGGCGGGCGGCTGCTCGACCCGGCGGCCCCGCAGGCCGCGCGGCTCTTCGACCGCTCCGAGATCCGCCCGCGGCGGGCGACGACGCCGATCTGGCCGATGCTGCTGGGCTGGACGCTGCTCGTCTTCCTGCTGGACGTCGGGACGCGCCGCGTCGCGTGGGACCGGTTCGTGAGCCGTGAGTTCGGCGTGCGCCCGCTGGCCGAGGCCGTGGCGGCCCGCCGGAGCGAGGCGGCCGGGCGGCTCACCGGGCTGCGCCGCCAGCGAGCCGCGGCCGAGGCGCAGGACGCGTCGACGAAGCTCGGCGAGGCCGACGCGGCGCAGGTCCGCGCGGCCGAGAAGCGCCGCCGGCTGGAGGCCCGCCAGGCCGAGCAGCTCGCGCGCCTCCGCGAGCGCAAGCAGCAGCAGGCGCAGGGCGCGGCGGACGAGGGCCCGAGCCCCGCGGCCGACCTGAAGCCGATCACGCGGGAAGAGGTGCGGCGGCGCCAGGCGGAGGAGGCCAGACGCCGCTCGGCCGACGCCGGTCCCGCGCCGGCCGCGCCGATCGAACGCCCGGAGGAGCCGCCCGCGGGCGAGGGCCCGGCGAGCCTGCTCGCGGCCAAACGCCGGGCCGCGCAGCGCTACAAGGAGGGCGAACCGTGAGCCGAGCGAGCGAGCACGACCCGCGCCCGACGGAACGCTTCACGGACCGGGCGGACGCGTACGTCCGCTACCGCCCGGACTACCCGCCCGACGCGATCGACCGCATCCTCGGCGGGCTCGGCGATCCGGCGGGCCTCGTCGCCGCCGACGTCGGCGCCGGCACCGGCATCTCCGCCCGCCTGCTCGCCGGGCGCGGCGTGCGCGTGCTGGCGATCGAGCCGAACCGGGCGATGCGCGAGGCGATGGAGCGGCGTCCGCTCGTGGAACCGCGCGAGGGCACGGCCGAGGCGACGGGGCTCCCCGACGCGAGCGTGGATCTCGTGCTCGCCGCCCAGGCGTGGCACTGGTTCGACCGCCCCGCGACGCTGCGCGAGTTC
>CAYMFP010000158.1:3699-7526 GCA_964389385.1 uncultured Phycisphaeraceae bacterium
CTGCGCGACGCCTACGAGCGGCACAAGGACGGGATGGGGCGGGTGTCGCTCGTCTACCGGACGCGGGTGATCCTGGCGACGGCGGCGGGGTAGCTCAGGCGACGAGCTCACCCTCGAGGGCGAGGTTGCTCGCGCCGGTGATCCGGCAGCGCATGACCTTCCCGACGAGGTCGTCCGGCGGCGTGCCCTGCGGCGCGTTGAAGAAGACGATGAGGTCGGTGTCGGTGCGCCCGGAGAGCTGGACGGGGCCGCCGGCCTCCGGGGTCAGGACCGCCGAGCCGTCGGGCGAGCAGGCGGCGCCGTTCCCGCCGTTCTCCCCCCCGGAGACCGGCGCCAGCTTGGAGCCGCCGATGGTGATGCTCACCATCCCCGACCCGGGCTTGACGTCCGTGCCGCGCTTCTTGTGCTCGCGCCGGCTGAGGCCCTCGACGAGCACGTCGAACTCGCGCCCCACCTGCTCGCGGCTGATCTCGTCGGAGATGCGGGCCTGCACCGCGAGCAGGTGGTTGTTCCGCTTGCGCTTGACGTGCTCCGGCACGTCGTCCGGCAGCTTGTCGAACGCGACGGTGCCGGGGCGCGGCGAGTACTTGAAGATGAAGCAGTTCTTGTACCGCGCCCGCTCGAGGAGCGCGACGGTCGCCCCGAAGTCCTCGTCGGTCTCGCCCGGGAAGCCGACGATGACGTCCCCGGAGAGCATCAGCGGGCGCCCGATCTCCGGCTGGTCGAGGTAGTGCCGGCAGCGGTCGATGAACTCGAGGTACTGCTCGACCGTGTACCCCCGGTTCATCGCCCGGAGCTGGCTGTTCGAGCCCGTCTGCGCGGGGACGTGGATGTACCGGCAGATCCGCGGGTGGTCGCGGATGACCTCGAGCACGTCGTCGCCGAAGTCGCGCGGGTAGCTCGTCACGAACCGCAGACGCTGGATCGCCGGCACTTCGTCGTGGATGCGCCGCAGCAGGTCGGCGAACGTCGTCACGCCGGCCCGGCCCGAGAGCGCGTCGCGGTTGTGGCTGCCCTTGTACGTCCGCCCCTTCTGCGGCTGCCGGACGCCGTTCAGGCTCACCGCCACCGCGTCCTCGTACCGGTAGTGGTTCACCGTCTGCCCGAGCAGCGTGACCTCGATCACGCCCGAGTCGGCCAGACGCTTGCACTCGTCGATGATGTGCTCCGGCGGGCGGTGGATCTCCGCCCCCCGCGTGAACGGCACCACGCAGTACGTGCAGAACTTGTTGCACCCGCGCGTGATCCGCACGTACGCCGACGACTTCCCGGCCCCCCCCGACGGCGAGATCGCCCGGTTCAGGTCCAGCAGCTCCAGCGAGTCCGCGGCCGCGGAGAGCGTGCCCGACCGACGCGAGGTGTTCCCCTGCAGCGCCACGGCCCTGGCCGACCGCGCGGCCGCCAGCTCCGCCGCGCCCTCCTCGCCCAGCAGGCTCGCCCGCGTCCGCACCGCGTTGTCGAGCAGCGCCGGGAGCTTGTCCAGCTCCCCCGGCCCGCAGAGGACGTCGACGACGGGCATCCGGCGGATCAGGTCGATCCCGTCCCGCTCGGCCATGCACCCGAGCACCCCCACGACCATCCCCGGGTTCTCGGACTTGCGTTCCTTCAACGCCCCCAGACGGCTCCAGACCTTCTGCTCGGCCCGCTCGCGGACGGAGCACGTGTTGAACAGCACCACGTCCGCCCCCTCGAGCCGGGGGACGAAGCGGTAGCCAAGGGCCGTCAACGCGCCGGCGACAAGCTCCGAGTCGAGCTCGTTCATCTGGCAGCCAAACGTCTCGAGATAGACGGTCCGGTCGGGCATACGGGCGATGGTAGGGAGTGGCGCACGCACGAGTTCATCACCCAACGAGCCCGACGAGCCGCCAAACGGACCAACGAGCCGCCGGGCGCAAGCCCGCGGGGTACCTCGCCCGTTCTCTTAAAGGCCTGCCCTGGGGAGGATCGAGCGTTCAACCCCGCGGGCCGGCGCCCGGCGGCTCGTTCGGTGGAGGCGCACCCGCCCCGCGCTCGGGTACCCTTCCACCGATGTGGCGTCGCCTCCGCCAGTGGGTCCACAACCTTCCCCTCGGCGGGAAGAGCCTCCTCCTCTTCGGGGGAGCCGTCACCCTCATCATCCTCGTCGCCCTCTCCCTCCCCTGGCTCCGCATGAACGCCCTCGTCACCGAGGGCGAACTCGCCGCCAGCCGCTCGGCCGTGGAGACCTTCGACGCCCTCGACCCCGGCGTCCCCCCCGGGCAGACGACCGAGGTCGGCGAGGCCCACATCGTTCGCCTCACGCTCGCCCAGGCCGAGACCCGCGCGATCGCCGACCCCCTCGTCGCCGCCGCCCTCCGCCGCTTCCGCGACGACCCCTCCCGCCAGGAGTTCCTCGGGCGCGCCTGGTCCGGCGCCGACCGCATCTACCGCTACCTGCGGGCGATCCGCGAGCCCACCCCGGAGGGCGCCCCCGGCGGCGAACTCGCCGGCGTCGTCCTGCTCGAACGCGAGAGCCGCGGCGCGGCCCTGCTCCTCGCCGTCAACACGCTCTACGTCCTCGCCGCCGGCACCTTCGTCCTCGCGCTGGCCCTCATCCTGCTCTTCTTCCTCGGCGACCGCCTCATCCTCGCCCCCGTCCGCTCGCTCAAGGAGACGGCCGAGACCGTCCGCGCCGGCAAGCTCGCCACCCGCTCCAACATCCGCACCGGCGACGAGTTCGAGGAACTCAGCGAGGCGTTCAACCTCATGCTCGGCGGGCTCGAGGACAGCCAGCGCCAGCTCCGCGCCATCAACGCCGCGCTCGACGTCAAACTCAACGAACTCACCGAGGCGAACCTCGCCCTCTTCGAGGCCGCCCGCCTCAAGGGCGAGTTCCTCGCCAACGTCAGCCACGAACTCCGCACGCCGCTCAACTCCATCATCGGCTTCGCCGGCCTGCTCAAGGAGATGGCCGAGGCCAGCCCGCCCCCGCCCGACGAGCCCAAGCTCGTCGCCGCCCACGAGAAGCGCCTCCGCTACCTCTCCAACATCAACGTCGCCGGACGCACGCTCCTCGAGATGATCGAGAGCCTCCTCCAGATGGCCAAGCTCGAGGCCGGGCGCGTCGAGGTCCAGCCCGAGACCATCTCCATCGAGCAGGTCTGCCAGGGGCTCGTCGGGCTCCTCGAAGGCATCGCCCGCGGCAAGGGCATCGTCATCCGCCTCGAGATGGCCCCGGACCTCCCGCTCATCGAGACCGACGCCCGCAAGTTCCAGCAGATCGTCTTCAACCTCCTCAGCAACGCGGTGAAGTTCACCGACCCCAGCGCCCGCGAGGACGCGCGCAAGGGCAACCAGCCCGGGCTCATCATCGTCCGGGCGGAGATCCTCGCCGGAGCGCCCCCCGGCGCCGACGGCGAGCGGCACGTCCGCGTCAGCGTCCTCGACAACGGGCCCGGCATCGCCCCCGAGGACCAGCCCAAGGTCTTCGAGAAGTTCCGCCAGCTCGAGGGCGGGCACACCCGCCGCCACCAGGGCACCGGCCTCGGCCTCGCGATCTGCAAGGAACTCGCCGAGCTGCTCCAGGGCGAGATCCAGCTCTTCAGCGAGGTCGGACGCGGCTCGATGTTCAGCCTCATCCTCCCCCTCCGCCTCGACCTCGAGCGCGCCCGCGAGAGCCGCCTGGAGTCCCGCTTCCGCGGCGCCCTCGCCGGCCGCCGCGGCTGGCGCGACGACGCCCCCGCCGACCCCCGCCCCGCGCCCGCTCACCCCGAAGACCACGCCCACGCCGCCTCTCCCACCCCAAACCCCACCCCGCACCCCACCCCAAACCCCACCTCAAACCCCACCCCAAACCCCATCCCAGCCCC
>CAYMFP010000159.1:0-7519 GCA_964389385.1 uncultured Phycisphaeraceae bacterium
GTGGGGGTGGGGTGGTTTCGGTGAAGAGCCGGGCGGCGGGAAGCTTGATCGGGCCGGTGACGCTCTCGGGCGAGGGGACGATCGCCCTGGACGGGGGCGAGCTGGTGGTCGTGGGACCGGTGACGAGCACGATCGAGCCGGGGGCGTCGGGGCGGGGGCTGTGGCTGAGCATGTTCCCGACGCCGCTGGTCGTGCAGTCCGGGGGGATCACGGTCGCGGGCGGGGTGGGGACGTGGACGTCCGGGAACGTGGAGGCCGCGGCGGGGGTGGACGAGGCGATCTCGATCGCCGCGGGCGGGGAGCTGCGGATCACGACGGCGCCGTTCGAGAGCGCGGGCGACCTGTACTTCGGGAAGCTCGGCGTGCGGGGGCGGGCGGTGCAGGACCGGACGTGGCGGCTGCGGAGCGGGGCGGAGCTGGAGGTGGCCCAGCCCGGCACGTACACGCTGAACAACACCGTGCTGGGCGGGGACGGGACGGGGACGGCCAGGTTCATCGGCTTCCTGGACGTGAACACCCGGCCGACGGACGGGGCGTCGCGCATCGAGCAGGTGGGCGTGGAGTTCGAGGGCGACGCGGTGGTGCACGTCGACCGCGGGAGCTTCTGGCTCGGCACGTCCGGGGCGGGCGGGCCGCGGGTGCGCTACGCGGGGATCAACCCCGTGCTGACGGTGGAGCAGGAGGCGTCGATCACGCTCATCGGCGGGCACGAACTCGCGTCGGGGATACTCGACCTGGCGGGGTCGGGAGACATCACGCTCACGTCCGGCGGGACGTTCGAGATCCTGGACGGGGCGACCCTGTGGAACTCCGTTTCGAGCCCGGGGCTGGGCTTCTCGGTGCAGGGGACGATCGTGGGGGCGAGCGAGGAGGCCTTCGCCTGGAACGATGCGGTCTGCACGATGTCCGGCGGGTGCAGGATCGATTTCCCGCTGCACGACGCGTACTGGAACTTCTCGAACGCGGGCACGCTGCACGTCTACGGCGCGACGGTCTCCGCCGGGCTCGGCAGCACGGGCTGGATCGGCGTCTACGGCCCGATGCTGCTCGAGGATCCGGCGTACCTGACGAACGATGGGGATGTGCACCTCTACCCCGGCGCGTCGATCCGCGACGCCGGGCTGGTGCGGGGGCCGCGGTTCTACAACCAGCGGACGATCTACAAGGTCGAGGGCGGCTCGGCGTCGATCAACACCAAGCTCGACAATACGAGCTGGGTGTGGGTGGACGAGGGCACGCTCTGGCTGGACGGCCCGGTCGTGCAGATCGAGGGGACTGAACTCACCGGCGGCGGATGGCACATCGAGCCGGGGGCGACGCTGCGGACGCCGGGGCGGAACATCGAGACGATCGGGCCGGGCGCGGCGGTGGACCTCGGCGGATCGTGGCCGGAGCTGGCTTTGGCGGAGAACGAGGGCGAGATCCGGGTGGAGGGGACGGTCGCCAGCCCGCGGACGGTCGTGAACCGCAACGTCGTGGCGATCGCGGAGGAGGGGTCGTGGGACTTCTCCGGCAGCCTGACGGCCTACGTGCAAACGTCGGGGACGACGACGGTCCACGCCGGGGGGACGCTCTCGAACCCGGGGCGAACGGTGCTCGTGCAGGGGGGAACGCTGCAGGGGGGCGGGCTGGTGGTCGGGAACGCGGAGAACGCGGGCGGGCGCGTGGCGCCCGGGGAACCGGGGGAGGCGCCGACGCAGACGCTGGAGATCGCGGGCGACTTCGAGCAGGGTCCGGGCGGCGTGCTGGAGATCGAGATCGCCGGACCCGGCGGGGAGCACGACGCGCTCGTCGTCTCGGGAGCCGCGACGCTCGGGGGGATCCTGCGGGTTCCGGCGGCGGACGGGCTGGCCCCCGGAGAGACATTCACCGTGCTCACGGCCGCGAGCGTCTCGGGGTCGTTCGACGCGCTGGACCTGCCGACGCACCCGAGCGGGGCGTCGCGGTTCGCGGTCTCCGTGCTGGCCGACCGGATCGTGCTGACGGCCGTCGCCTGCCCGGCCGATCACAACGCGGACGGGAACGCGACGGTGGCCGATCTGCTCGGCTTCCTCGGCGCGTTCCGCGCGGGCGCTGCGGACTTCGACGGCGACGGGAGCACCGGCGTGAACGACCTGCTCGGCTTCCTGGGCGCCTTCCGGGCGGGGTGCTGACGCGGCCGGCGCCGCCCGCTCCCGATTCCCGATTCCCGATTCCCGCCAAAAACAACACCGGCCGGGCCCTGCGGCCCGGCCGGCTATCGCTTGCGTGCGCGGCGCGATCAGTTGGCGATGTGGCCGTACGCGTACGTCTCGTTGCCGCTGGCGTCGGTGGCCTTGACGACGAGCTTGACTTCCTGCTTGGTCTTGATGAACAGCTCGCCCTTCTCCTTGTACCAGGAGTTGCTGCTGTGGCGCTTGACGTTCACGACCGTGCCGGACTCGACGTTGACCGGCAGGTAGCAGTTGCCGACCTTGATCCAGGCGCAGATGGTGACGTCCGAGCACTCGTCGCTCGCGTCGAAGACGAGCTTGTACTGGTCCCAGTCGCTGCTCGTCCCGCACGACTCCTCCGCCCACGCCAGGAGGAAGAGGGCGAGGTCGACGCAGTCGACGCGGCCGTTGCGGTCGAAGTCGGCCTTCGAGGACCGGCAGAGGTTCGCGAGGGTGTAGCAGATGACGTCGTAGGCGTCGACCCGCTTGTCGCCGTTGAAATCGGCGCGGAGGGTCTGGGTCTTCTTCTGGACGTCGATGGCGATCTCGGGGGCGTTGTCCTTGTCGACGCAGACGGGGGCGGGGACGCCGCCGATGTTGCCCTTGGCGCCGCCGGAGAAGCTGGAGGCGAAGCTGCCGGCGAAGTCGGAGTTCTCCGAGTTGATGACCATCCCGACGGAACCGGACGAGTAGTGGCCGGCGAGCGCCCCGCCGGTGATGCGGACGACGATCTCGAACTGGTCCGTCGGCGTCGGCGAATCGATCCAGCCGAACTCGACGACGTCGCCGGTGAGCAGCACGCCGTCGCTCTCGAGGCTGCCGTTGCCGTCGGCGTCGACGCGCCCGGTCAGGCGGAAGGTGCCGTCATGCAGCACGCCCGCGTTGTCGACGGTGGCGAACACCTCGATGGTGCGGGTGCCGAGCGCGGTGGCGGGCAGGACCTGCGACGGGGCGCCGCCCGGGCGGAGGAAGCCGAGGGGGGTCGCTGTGATCGAGAGCGTCTGCGAACCGGCGTCGTACATCGTGACGCCGTTGCTGTTGTACGCGACGAGCGAGCCCTCGAGCGCGAGGTTGAGCGGCGCGGCGACGGCCGCGGCGCCGGACAGACCGACCGCCGCGACGGCGAGCGAACGGAACAGATGCATGATGATCTCCCTATTCCTCTTGTGGAACCCCGGACACGAACCCCGAGAATGGCCGCGCGGCCCGGTGGGGCGGCGCGGCGCCGTTCATGCAAAGGCGGTCAGGCGCGGCGGCGGCGGGCGGCGACGAGCGCCAGCCCGGCGAGCCCGGTCGCGCCGGCGGTCGGGAGCGGAACCACCTGCACGGTGAAGGTGTCCGAGCTGGCGAGCATCTGGGTGTTGAAGCTCGCGTCGAACGAGCCGGCGAAGCCGGTGTCGTGCAGGATGACGCCGCCGACGGGCCCGAAGATCGAGGCCGCGTCGCCGCCGGTGACGTCGAAGAGGAACTCGAACGTCTGGCTGCCGTTGGTCTGGAAGCCGAAGGCGGTGAGGTTGCCGGTGAGCAGCGTGCCGGAGTTGTAGCCGAGGGCGGCGATCGAGCCGGTGATCTCGATCGTGCCGCCGACGAGGTTGCCGTCGTTGTCGATGGTCGCGGAGAGGACGAAGGTCCCGAAGATGCTGTCGTAGAAGCCGCCGGTGGTGGTGAGGCTGGAGGACCAGCCCTCGGCGGTGAAGGCGCCCGACGCCGCGTTGTACGACGTGCTCGTGAAGTTCGAGTAGATATCCGGGAAAGCCTGCGTGAGGTTGAGCGGCGCGGCCGTCACGCTCGCGGCGGCGGCGGCCACGGCGCCGATAGCGGCGAAGACCCGAGTATTCATCTCATCTCCTTTGGCCCCGTGATCACGGGCCCCTGCGTGGGTGTGCAAGCTGGAGATCCAAGGTACCGCTTGGCATCCGCGGATCCCACTCATGCGCTTGAGATATCACGCCCCCGCCCCGCATTTCCGTCCCATAACCGAGCCGCCAGACCGACTCTGGCGTGAAAGTTCCCCGGCTTCACACGGGCCCGGGTCCGCGAAGCGCGGCAGACACCGCGGCGGGGAGTCTCGCTCTCCTCGCGTCGCTCCGGATGGCCGCGGTGTCGTGGGGGGTATGCCCGCCGACGAACGGTGGCGGGCAGGGCCTCGTGCGTAGATCCCCGGAGGCCGACGGGGTGAGTTGGCGGGAAATACCTTCACCCACGCCGGGCGGAGCGTCAACCGGCGCGCGCCGAAGAACGGCCTGGCTTCACCGCTTCCTCATTCATCCCTGCCCGGAACACGGCGGGTATTTACCACCACGAACGACCATCGCCCGGCGACGTCCACCCGGGCGAGGACCGCCTCCTCGGGCACGCGCTCGGCCACGGCCGCCCACTCGTTGCTCCCCGGATCGTCGCGGAGCAGCGCGACGTCGCCCCGCGCCAGCAGGCCGTCGGCGTCGACCCCGGCGAACCAGCGGGGCACAAGGCCCAGGCCCTGCTCGGCGCCCGCGGTGCGGGCGTAGTGCAGCACCTCCGGGCGGGCCTCCACGAGGTCGTCCGCGGCCAGGACGAGCGGCCCCCCGGCGTCCGGGAACGCGGAGCGGAGCGCCTCGGCCAGGGCGATGCCGGCCGTGCGGCCGGAGGCGGCCCGGTCTGCGCCTTCGACAACCGGGATGTAGACGAACACCGCGCCGGCGAGCAGCACGATCGGCAGCCACGGCGCCGCGAGCGGTCGCAGGGGGCCGGGGAGACGAGCGGGGTGGGGGCAGAGCAGCATGAGCCGGGCGATGGCGCGGCGTTTGGGCGTCATCCGCCCCGGGGCCGAGAACCCCGCGGCGACGTACCCCCACACCACCGGGAGGACGACGGCCGCCGGGAGGGCGTACCGCGGGTTCCCGATTCCGGCGAGGGTGTAGAGCCCGCAGGCGATGAGGAAGGTGAGGACGGCGGCCTGCGCGAGGCGCAGGGGCGTGTCCGAGCCGGCGGCGGGGCGGCGTTCCTCCGCCTCGCGCCGGGCGTCCGGTCCCCAGGGGAAGAGGGCCGCGAGCGCCGCGGGGAAGGCGCTGACGAACGCGGCGGGGAGGAGCAGGGCGATGCCGACGAGCCGCCCGGGCTCGAAGGCGAAGGCGGCCGGGCTCTGGAGGACGATCGAGCCGCCGGCGGCACGGATATCGCCGAGCCGGGCGGCGATCGCGAGCCCGACGGGCGTCAGGACCGCGGCGGCGAGGGTGAGCGCGAGCCAGAGAAAGGGGTCGACGCAGGGACGGACGGATCGGCGGACGATGCAGGCGGACGCGACGGCCGCGACGAGGACGGGCAGCCCGGCGGGGCCCTTGGCGAGCACGGCCGCGGCGACGGCGAGCCCGGCTCCGGCGGCGCCGAGGGAGCGCGCGCCCGGGCGCGGGCGGAGGATCAGGACGTCGAGGAGGAGCAGGGCCGCGGCCGCGACGGCGAGGTTGTGCATCGCCTCGATCTCGGCCTGGCGCCCGGAGGACCAGAGCCAGGGCATGAGAGCGACGGCGAGCCCGGCGGCGAGGGGAGCGAGGGTGCGGCGCCCGAACCAGCGTCCGGCGAGGGCGGCGCTGAGGAGGGCGAGCAGGGTCATGCTCAGGGCGGAGACGGCCCGGGCGGCGAACTCGGTGCGCCCGAAGAGTTCGGAGGCGAGGGCGATCGCCCACGGAGCGCCGGGCGGCTTGCGGAGGTAGGGCTGCCCGAAGAGGCTCGGAACGAGCCACCCCCCCCACCCCTCCCCCGCGACCCCACCTTCCGCATCGAGCATCTCGTACGCGGGGAGAACGCGGTGCCCCTCGGTGGAGGTGAAGCCGCCGACGCCGAGGCCGAGCCAGAAGACGAGCGCGCAGACCGCGGCGACGGCGAGGAGCTGGGCGGTGAAGCCGCCGCGGCGCGCCGTCATTTCTTGGTGCCGCCCTCGTAGGGGATCGGCTCGCCGGTTTCGAGGGAGCGGGCGACGTCGTCGGTCCACTCGCGGAGGACCTGCCCGACCTGGGGTGTGCGTTCCGGGTCGTGGCGGTGGCGGCGGGCCTCTTCGAGGGTTTCCTCGAGCGGGACGCCCTCGTAGATGTGGCGGTACATCGCGACGGCGCACCCGGTGCGCTCGGCGCCGGCGGCGCAGTGAATGAGCACCGGCCGGCGGGCGGGATCGGTCATGATCCCCAGGGCCTTGACGTACATGTTCGGGTCGCCGGTGCCGTCGCCGTAGAGGGGGAGGCGGACGCGTTCGACGCCGAGGGCCTCGGCCGTGCGCTGGGCGCGGGCCTCCTCGGGCGAACCGAACTCGTGGGCGCCGAAGTCGATGATGGTGCGGATGCCGTGCTCGCGGACGACCTTCTCCGTGGCGGCGGGGGTGAGTTCCCCGGAGCGGTAGATCGCGCCTTCCACGACCGTCCCGAAGTTCTTCGGGAACAGGTTCGGGTGGACGGCCTCCTTGTATCCCCACCCGAGCATGAAGCCGGCGGCCGCAATGATCCCCGCATTGCGGAGGAAGCGGCCGAGGTGGAAGCCTTGGCGTGCGCGATCGGCGGGGGCGGACATGCGCCATGGTAGCCGGGGCTGCCGAGGGGGACGGGAGCGGCGAGCGGGGCGGCGCTCGGGAGGGCGGGCGGAGCACCTAGAGTTGGCGATGCCCAGCGGCAACGGCTTCGAAGGCTCCAGCGCCTACCCCGACGCGGTGAATCGGCTGATCACGGAACTGGCGCGGCTGCCCGGGATCGGGCGCCGGTCGGCCGAGCGGCTGGCGTTCCACCTGCTCAAGGCCGAGCCGGACCAGGCGCGGGCGCTCGCGCAGGCGGTGGTGGACGTGAAGCGGACGGTGCGGCACTGCTCGGTCTGCTTCAACCTGTGCGAGACGGAGCCGTGCCCGATCTGCCGGAACCCGAAGCGCGACCGGGGGAAGGTGCTGGTGGTGGAGCAGCCGCGCGACCTGATCGCGCTCGAGCAGACGGGGATGTACGACGGGGTGTACCACGTGCTGATGGGGCGGATCAGCCCGCTGGAGGGGGTGGGCCCGGAGGACCTGACGGTCGCCCGCCTGATCGAGCGGGTGACGGATCCGGCGACGAACTCCGGCGGCGAGCGCGTGCGCGAGGTGATCCTCGGGCTGAACCCGACGCTGGAGGGGGACGGAACGGGGCTCTACCTGGCGCGCGAGCTGCGCCCGCACGGCGTGGGCGTCTCGCGCCTGGCCCGCGGGCTGCCGACGGGGTGGAGCCTCGAGTACGCGAACAAGGCGGTGCTGGCCGACGCGATCGAGGGGCGGCAGCGGGTGGAGTAGCGGGACGGGTGCGGGGTGTGGCGAGGGCGGGGTGAAGGGATGGGGCAGGCGG
>CAYMFP010000160.1:0-7385 GCA_964389385.1 uncultured Phycisphaeraceae bacterium
CCGTCGACGCCGCGTGCGCTCGGCTGGCGGTCCGGACGCGCGGGAGGGAGGCCGGCGAAGCCGGTCGTCAGAGGTCGACGGCGCCGTTGACCGGGGGGACGGCCGTGCCGGCCGGGACGCGGCCCCAGCGGCGGCGGGTCTCGAAGGCGGCGATGTCGGCGACGCTGGTGCCCTTGAGGAAGGCGAGCTGCTTCTCGCGCTGCTCGAGGTTGAAGCGGTGGGCGGGGCAGGCGCGTTCGTCCGAGCACTCGGCGATGCCGAGCATGCAGCGGCGCTGGACGATGGGGTCGTCGAGGGCGATGCAGAGGTCGTAGATGGTGATGTCGCGGGCGCTGCGGGCGAGTGTGACGCCGCCGCCGACGCCGCGCTGGGTGTTCACGAGCCCGGAGCGGGCGAGCTGGTTGATGATCTTGGAGAGGTAGGGCGCGGGGATTTCGCAGGCCGCGGCCATCTCCTTGACGAGCACCGGCTTGCCCCCGGCGGCGGCGACGTACCCGAGGGCGGTCGACGCGTACCCCACGGCTTGGCTGAGCATCGCTGACCCCCTTCATCGCGGCCGCCGACCCTGACCAAACAGGGTCTTAACGGACCATCGCATCGTATGGTCGTCTGATAGTACCAGTTCGTCGAGAATCGTTCAAGGGTCGTTCCGGGCGTCAGAGCGAGGATTTTCGGGAGTTTGGGCGATCAGGGCAAAGACATTGTTGACCATCTGATCCATTGATCTCTAGAATGCTTCTCGTCCGGCCGACGCTGGAATCGTTCCGGGCTGCTCATCGGCCGGAGCAGCAGCCGCCTTTGGGGGCCCGTCATGTCGCCAGCCGTCGCACCCGCCGCTCCCTCCGCGGAACCCGCACAGATGACCAGTTCCGGGGGGCAGAGGCGGGCGGAACCCGCTCCCGTGCTCGAGTCGTTCTCGTACGACGACTCGATCGTCCGGCTCTTCGCGACGGCGACGATCGTGTGGGGGCTGGTGGGGTTCGCGGCCGGCCTGCTCGTGGCGCTGCAGCTCGTCCTGCCGATCGCGGTGGAGTGGCTGGTGGATCGCCACGGCGAGAACGCGCTGTGGACCTGGATGCGGGTGCTCTACGAGCAGGAGTGGCTGGCGTTCGGGCGCCTGCGGCCGGTGCACACGAACGCGGTGATCTTCGCGTTCGCGGGCAACTCGATCTTCTGCGCGATCTACTACAGCACGCAGCGGCTGTGCAAGGCGCGGATGTGGAGCGACCTGCTGGGGCGGCTGCACTTCTGGGGCTGGCAGGCGATCATCGTGGCGGCGGCGGTCACGCTCCCGCTGGGGATGACGCAGTCGAAGGAGTACGCCGAGCTGGAGTGGCCGATCGACCTGGCGATCGCCGTGGTGTGGGTCGGCTTCTTCGGGGTGAACTTCTTCATGACGCTGGCGAAGCGGCGCGAGCGGCACATGTACGTGGCGCTGTGGTTCTACATCGCGACGATCGTCACGGTGGCTCTGCTGCACGTCTTCAACAACCTGTGGGTCCCGGCGGGGCTGGTGTGGTGGCTCCGGACGGGCGAGTGGCCCTCGGCGGACCTGCTCATGAAGAGCTACCCGCTGTACGCGGGGGTGCAGGACGCGCTGATCCAGTGGTGGTACGGGCACAACGCGGTGGCGTTCTTCCTGACGACGCCGTTCCTGGGGCTGATGTACTACTTCCTGCCGAAGGCGGCGGAGCGTCCGGTCTTCAGCTACAAGCTCTCGATCATCCACTTCTGGTCGCTGATCTTCATCTACATCTGGGCCGGCCCGCACCACCTGCACTACACGAGCCTGCCGGAGTGGGCCTCGACGCTGGGCATGCTGTTCAGCGTGATGCTCTGGATGCCGAGCTGGGGCGGGATGATCAACGGGCTGCTGACGCTGCGGGGCGCCTGGCACAAGGTCGCGCAGGACCCGATCCTGAAGTTCTTCGTGGTGGGGGTGACGTTCTACGGCATGGCCACGTTCGAGGGTCCGATGCTGAGCGTCAAGTCCGTGAACAGCCTGAGCCACTACACGGACTGGACGATCGCGCACGTCCACGCCGGCGCCCTCGGGTGGAACGGGTTCATGACGTTCGGCATGCTGTACTGGCTGATGCCGCGGATCTTCCAGACGAAGCTCTGGAGCAGGAAGCTGATGGCCGCCCACTTCTGGGTCGGCACGGTGGGCATCCTGCTCTACGTCCTGAGCATCTACACCGCCGGGATCACGCAGGGCCTGATGTGGCGGGCGTTCGACTCGAGCGGGCGCCTGGCGTACCCGGACTTCGTCGAGACCGTCACCACGCTGATGCCGATGTACTGGATCCGCGTGCTCGGGGGCTCGCTGTACATCGCGGGGGCGATCCTCTGCGGCGTGAACATGTACAAGACGTGGCGCGCCCGCCCGGCGAAGTACGACGTGCCCGTGCACCGGGCGGCGCCGCTCGCCAGGGACTACCGCGACGACCCGGTCTACCGCTCGGACCTCTCGCAGGTGACGAGCATGGGCCGGCGGATGGACGAGTTCACCCGCGGCGACTGGCACCGCCGCTGGGAGCGTCTGCCGCTGCGGTTCACGGTGGCGACGGTGGTCGCGGTCTCGATCGGCGGGCTGGTCGAGGCGATCCCGACGTTCCTCATCCGCTCGAACGTGCCGACGATCGCGACGGTCGAGCCGTACACGCCGCTGGAGCTGGCCGGGCGCGACATCTACGTCGCCGAGGGCTGCTACAACTGCCACTCGCAGATGATCCGCCCGATGTACGCGGAGACGAAGCGCTACGGCGAGTACTCCAAGCCCGGCGAGTTCGTCTACGACCGGCCGTTCCAGTGGGGCAGCCGGCGGATCGGGCCGGACCTCGCCCGCGAGGGGGGCAAGAAGAGCCACCTCTGGCACCTGCTGCACTTCCAGGACCCGCGGCAGGTCACGCCGAACTCGATCATGCCGGCGTACCCGTGGCTGCTCGCGCAGGACCTGAACTTCGGCGAGATCCAGGCCCGGGTCGACGCCAACGCGATGCTGGGCGTGCCGTACGGGGAACTGCTGCGCTACACCGAGGTCGAGGTTGACGGGCGGACGGAGCGCGTCGGCAACGCCGTCCTCCACGCCCGCGAGCAGGCGGCCCGGATCGCCGCCGAGATGGCCGGGCAGGGGAGCGAGGGCGAGCGGGAGGCCCTGCTCGCCATGCAGGACAAGAAGGTGATCGCCCTGATCGCGTACATGCAGCGCCTCGGGACGGACATCTACAAGGCGCCGCCCGCCGACGCGGCGGAAGGAGGTGCGCAGTGAGACTCACCGACATCGTCAGCGCGTTCGGGCTCACGTTCTTCCCGATCGTCGGGCTGCTGATCTTCCTCGCCGTGTTCGTCGCGGTCTCGGTCCGGGCGGTGCGCACGCCGCGGGGGCTCGCGCGGGCGTGGGCGGCCCTGCCGCTGGAGGACGGGGACCGCCGGGCGGGCGGGGCCGAGGGCGCCGGGCGGGACGGCGCGGAGGGCGCGTCGTGAAGAAGATCATCCGGAACCCGAACCACGGCCTCCCGCCGCACAACCGCCTCGAGCGGCAGATCGGGTCGCTCGGCGGGGAGGCCGCCCCGGACGCCGCGGCCCCCGCGGCGGAGCCGTACGGGCGCCCGATCCCGCCGGATCGCTGCATCCGGGACCTCGTCAGCACGTCGCTGCGTCCGGCGGACCCGCGGGCGAAGCGGATCCCCGAGTCCTACCGCCCGGAGGTGCACGAGATCCCGGTCCGGGCGTACTACACGCCCGCGGCGGCCCTGGCGGCGGGCCGCAAGTACGTCGAGCCCCCGGCCCCGGGGGCGGCGCCGCGGAGCGGGCCGGCGGACGAACTCACCGGGCACGACTACGACGGCATCCAGGAGTACGACAACCCCACCCCCGGGTGGTGGCACATGATCTTCCTGGGGACGGTCCTGTTCAGCGTCGCCTACCTCGCCGTCTACCACCTGAGCCCGATGGTGCCGAGCCTGGCGGAGCGCCACGCGCGGGCGGAGAGCGCGGCGCTGGCGGTGCAGTTCGCCGGGCTGAACGACATCCCGATGGGCGAGGAGAAGCTGCGGCGGATCATGGGGCAGCCGGCGTGGCTGGAGATGGGCGCCGCGACGTACGCCGGCTCGTGCGCGCTCTGCCACGCGGCGGACGGGTCGGGCTCGGTCGGGCCGAACCTGACCGACGACCGGTACCGGAACCTCACCGACCTCGCGGGGATCGCGCGGGTGGTCGCCGAGGGCGCCGGGAACGGGGCGATGCCCGCGCACAAGACGCTGCTCAACGAGAACGAGATCGCGCTCGTCTCGGCGTACGTCGCCTCGCTGCGGGGCAAGAACCTGCCGACGCCGCCGACGGTGAACCCGGACCTCGCCGGCGTCGAGATCCCGCCGTTCCCAGGGCCGATCGTCGAGTGACGAGCGCCGGCCGCGGACGGCGAGAGCCGGACGCGGCGATTCCAGATGGGGGTGCACCCGTGACGGCCGTGCCGCGCAGCGACGATCGCGTCCTTTCCACGCTCAACAGCGACGGTTCGCGCCGGTGGCTGAAGCCGAAGCTGGCCAGGGGCCGGTACTGGCGCCGGCGGCGGCTCGTGGCGTGGGGGCTGATCGCGCTGTTCGTGACGCTGCCGCACCTGCGGATCAACGGGCTGCCGCCGGTCCTGCTCGACATCCCGGCTCGCGAGTTCACGCTCTTCGGCAAGACCTTCCTGCCCACGGACACGCTCCTGCTCGCGCTGCTGCTGATCGGGATCTTCCTGGCGGTCTTCCTCGCGACGGCGCTGCTGGGGCGCGTCTGGTGCGGCTGGGCCTGCCCGCAGACGGTGTACCTGGAGTTCGTCTTCCGCCCGCTCGAGCGGTTCTTCGACACGCTGGGCGCGAAGGGCAAGGGCCGGGACGCGAAGCCGGCGGCGTACGCCAAGCCGCTCAAGTACCTCGTGTACCTGGTGCTCAGCTTCGCGCTCGCGAACACGTTCCTCGCCTACTTCGTGGGGACGGACGCGCTGCGGGCCTGGGTCTTCGAGAGCCCGCACCACCACCCGTTCGCGTTCGGGCTCGTGCTCCTCGTCACGGGGCTGATGCTCTTCGACTTCGGCTTCTTCCGCGAGCAGATGTGCATCGTGGCCTGCCCGTACGGGCGGTTCCAGAGCGTCATGCTCGACCGCAACTCGCTCATCGTCGGGTACGACCGGGCCCGGGGCGAGCCGCGCGGGCGGCCGCGCCGCAACCGGGCCCGCCGGGGCGCCGCGGCCCCCACGGCGAAGGAGGTCCTCGCCGGGGGAGGCTCGGCGAGCCTGCGGCAGCTCGGCGTCGCCACCGCGCTCGACGAGCCCGCCGAGCCCGCGCAGGGCGACTGCATCGACTGCGAGCGGTGCGTCGCCGTCTGCCCGACCGGCATCGACATCCGCGACGGGCTGCAGATGGAGTGCATCGGGTGCACGCAGTGCATCGACGCGTGCGACGACGTCATGGCGAAGATGGGCCGCCCCACGGGCCTCATCCGCTACACCTCGCAGGAAGCCCTCGAGACCGGGCGCGGGCGCCTGCTCCGCCCGCGCGTCGTCCTCTACCCGGCGCTGCTCGCGATCGTCGGGGCCCTCTTCGTCGGCGTGCTCGCCACGAAGAGCAGCACCGACGTGCTCCTGCTCCGCGGCCCGGGCATCCCCTTCAACACGCTCCCCACCGGCGAGATCGCCAACCAGGCGCGGCTGCGCATCACGAACCGGTCGGACGAGCCCGCGGAGTACACGCTCGAGGCGGTCGGCGTCGAGGGCGTCCGGCTCGTCGCGGACCGCAACCCGATCCGCGTCGGTCCGGGCGAGCAGCTCTCCGACCGCGTGCTGCTCGTCTTCGATCCCGCGATCCTGGCGGACGGCGAGCGGGTGATCGAGGTCCGGATCTCCGACGGGCAGAACTTCGACCGCTCGGTGAAGTACAAGCTGCTGGGGCCGGGACGCATCGACGCCGCCTTCGGCGGGCCCGCGTCCGCCTCCGCCCGCACCGTCCCCGCCCGCCCCTCCTCTTCGAACGGAGCCGCCGAATGAGCGCCCTTCCCTCCGACACGACGGCCGGCGCCGAGCCCCGGGACCGCGCGCTCCGCTGGCCCGCGGCCGTCGTCGCCCTCCTCGGGCTGAACGTGTGCGTCTGCACCGTGACCGTCATCGCCGCGACGCGCATCGCTGCCCCCGCGGGCGCCGAGCCGGACTACTACGAGAAGGCCCTGAACTGGGACGAGACGGCCCGCGAGCGGGCGGCCTCCGAGGCGCTCGGGTGGACGGCGTCCCTCGCCGCGGCGCCGACCCCCGACGGCGCGCGCCGCCTCACGCTCGTCCTGCGCGACCGCGACGGGCTCCCGGTCGAGGCGGCCTCGGTCGAGGCCGAGGTCTTCCACCCCCGCCTCGGGGCGCGGCGGACGCTCCGGCTCGAACCGCTCAGCGGCGGGCTCTACGCGGGCGCGGCCCCGCTCGAGGCCGCGGGGCTCTGGGAGGTCCGCCTGCGGGCCGAGCGGGGCGCCGACGTCTGGCTCCACGACGAGAGCCTCGAACTGAACGGGAGCGCCGCCCGATGAACGGCATGCCCGCGCTCGTCGCCGCCGTGTTCACGGCCTCCGTGCTGGGCAGCCTGCACTGCGCCGGCATGTGCGGCGCGTTCCTGCTGTTCGCCGTCGGCGCGGGCGACGAGCCGGACGGGAGGCCCCGCCGCCTGCGCTGGCCGCACCACGCGGCGTACCACGGCGGGCGGCTCGTCACCTACACCCTGCTCGGGGCGGCGGCCGGAACGCTGGGGGCCGCGCTGGACTTCGGCGGCTCGTTCGTCGGGGTGCAGCGTCTGGCGGCCGTGCTGGCGGGGGCGATGATGATCGCCTTCGGCGTCGGCGCGGTCCTGCGCCTGCGGGGCGTGGCGATCGGCAAGCCGCCGGTCCCGAAGCCGCTGCTGAAGTTCGTCGAGCGGGCGCAGTCGCTCGCCTTCCGGCTCCCCCCGTTCTCCCGGGCGCTGGCGATCGGGCTGCTGACGACGCTCCTGCCCTGCGGGTGGCTCTACGCGTTCGCGATCACGGCCGCGGGCACCGCCGACCCCGTCTGGGGCGCCGTGACGATGGCGGTCTTCTGGTCCGGCACGCTGCCGGTGATGGTCTCGCTCGGCGTGGGGTTCTCGGCGCTGACGGGCCCGCTGCGGCGGCGGGTGCCGCTCATCACGGCGTGCGCCCTCGTCGGCGTGGGGCTGTGGACGGTGCTGGGGCGGGTCACCGCGCCGGGCGTGCGCATGGAGCAGCTCCCGGCCGTGGCCACCGCCCCGATCCGCGACGCGGACTCTGCCCGGCGGGCCGTCGAGCACGCACAAGAAACCGACTGCCCGCTCTGCCACCCCACCCCCACCCCCACCCCCACCGCCGAACCG
>CAYMFP010000161.1:0-7334 GCA_964389385.1 uncultured Phycisphaeraceae bacterium
AAGGCGTCGGCGATGACATCCTTGATGATGATCTTGGAGGGGTCGGCCTTGGCCTTGCCGTTCCGGGTGGGGAGGTGGGTGATTTCACGGGAGGACACGGGCGGGACGCCCGTGCCACCCAGTTTGTTCAGGTCGATGACCTGCCAGGGGCCGCCCTCGTAGTCGGTCGCGCCGTAGTGGTCCTTGGCGACCTGGTAGCCCCACTTCATGAACGCGCCCTCGGTGTACTTCATGATGTTGCCCTTGTGGACAAGCGTCACCGAGGTGCGGCCGTTGGCGATGGCGTAGTCGATGGCGGCCTTGACGAGGCGCTCGGTGCCCTCCTGGCTGACGGGCTTGATGCCGAAGCCGGAGGAATCGGGGAAGCGGATCTTCTTGAAGCGGTCTTTGAACTGGGAGGCGAGGCCCTTCTTGAAGGCCTCGGCGTCCTCGGTGCCGGCCTCGAACTCGATGCCGGCGTAGATGTCCTCGGTGTTTTCCCGGAAGATGACCATGTCGGTCAGCTCGGGGTGCTTGACGGGGCTGGGGACGCCCTCGAAGTAGCGGACGGGGCGGAGGCAGGTGTAGAGGTCGAGGATCTGGCGGAGGGCGACGTTGAGGGAGCGGATGCCGCCGCCGGTGGGCGTGGTGAGGGGCCCCTTGATGCCGACGAGGTAGTTGCGGAAGTCCTCGAGGGTCTGGTCGGGGAGCCAGTTGCCGGTGGTGTTGAAGGCCTTCTCGCCGGCGAGGGTCTCGTGCCAGGTGATCTTGCGTTCGCCGTTGTAGGCCTTCTCAACGGCGGCGTCGAAGACCTTGACGGAGGCGTTCCAGATGTCCGGGCCGGTGCCGTCGCCCTCGATGAAGGGGATGATGGGCTTGTTGGGGACGTCGAGGCCCTTGTCCGTCATGAGGATGGGGGCCGAGCCGGTGTTGGGGGTGGCGGCGGTGGGCATTGGGGTGCTCCGGAAAAGGTCTGTTGGGATCGGACTATAGGACCGCGGGCCGGTTTGGCTGGCGGGCGGACGGGGGGTTTGGGTTAGACTGGGGCCCCCCGGCGGAGGCGCCGGGCGTGGAGGGTTTTGGCATGCGCATCGGGCGGGTCTTGTGGGTGTGGGTTGCGGGGCTGGTGGTCGCGGCGGCGGCGGTTGGGGCCGGGGCGCAGCCGCTGGCGATCTCGTACCAGGGGGTTCTGGAGGACGGGGGGGCTCCGGCGGAGGGAACGTACGACCTGCGGTTCACGCTGTACGACGCGGCGACCGGGGGGGTATGGCATGGGCTGGTGGAGCGGCCGGGTGTGGCGGTGTCCGGCGGGGTGTTCTCGGTCGAGCTGGACTTCGGGCTGGAAGCGTTCAGGGACGGGGGCGAGCGGTGGATGGAGGTGGCGGCGCGTCCGGCGGGGGACGGGGCGTACACGGTGCTGAGCCCGCGGTCGCGGATCACTTCGACGCCGTACGCGGTGCGGGCGGCGTTCGCGGGGGAGGCGGGCGTGGCGGCGTGGGCGGCGGACGGGCCGTTCGCGCCGGCGGACAACACGCCGCCGTCGGCGAGCGGGCTGCCGGGGGGCAGCGCGGTGGCGACGGAGTTGTCGTGGAACGGCGGGACCCCGGCCCCGGTCGGGGTGCTGTACCCGGTGAGCATGGAGCGGACGGTGTCGTTCGGGGGCGGGGGCGGCGGGACGCCTCAGCCGGGGCCGCTGATGGGGGCGCGGGTGACGGTGTACCGGGCGCGGACGGACGCGAACTGGCGGAACGCCTTCGAGACGGGGAACCCGGGGTTCGAGCTGACGCTGCGGGTGCAGGCTCCGAACGGGGCGCAGACGACGTACACGTTCAAGGATGCGCGGGCGGTTGAGTACCGCATCGAGGCGGGCAGCGACGGCGGGCCGATGGAGGTGATCGAGCTGTTCGCGCCCGCGGCGTCGGTCGATCGGGAACGCATGGGGTCGGCGCCGGGCGTCTCAGCGCCGGTGGCGGGCGGGGCGCCGCTGGGGGCGTCGGGGAGCCCGGGGACGCTGGCCCTGGCATGGAACGGCACGGCGCCGGAGCTGTCGGGCCTAGGCGTGCCGCCCCGGGAGGCCCGGCCGGTGAACCCGGTGTCGGGGCTGCCGACGGGTCCGGTGGTTTCGGACAACATCGGGGTGCTGTCGAGCACGCTGGCGGGGCAGACGCTGTGGGAGGCGTTCAGGACGGGGCAGTCGCGGCCGTTCGAAGTGCGGCTGCTGCCGCAGGGCTCGGTGGTGTGGACCGTGAACACCGCCGGGCTGCTGATGCGGTGGGAGCTGCGGCAGGCGGACGACGGGCTGCCGTACGAGTACTACGAGTTGACGTACAGGCGTCCGAACGGGGGTGGGGCTTGAGGCGGGCGTGGCTGGGGCTGGCGGCAGTGCTCGCCGGGTGGGCCGGCGGGTGCGCGGCCGATCGCGCGGCGCCGGTGGCGCGGGCGATCTCCGTCGAGGCGCGTCTGGAGGGGGACGTGCGGGCGCTGTCGGAGGGGTTCGCGACGCGGAACGGGACGGACCGGGCGACGCTCAACGCGGCCGGCGTATGGGTGATGGAGCGGCTCGGGGCCATGGGGTACGCCGTACGCCGGGAAGAGGTGCCGGTCGGTGAGCGGGCGCTCGGGGCGGGGGTGCACGGGTTCAACGTGGTTGCGGAGATCCCGGGGGCGACGCGGCCGGGGGAGATCGTGGTGGTCGGGGCGCACTACGACGCGGAGGTCGGCACGCCGGGGGCGGACGACAACGCGTCGGGCGTGGCGGTGATGCTGGAGCTGGCGCGGCGGTTCGCGGGGTCGGAACCGGGGCGGACGCTGCGCTTCGTGGCGTTCACGAACGAGGAGGGGTCGAACAGCCGCGGGAGCTTGATGGGCAGCCGCCTGGCGGCGGAGGCGTCGCGGGAGCGGGGCGAGGCGGTGGTGGCGATGCTGTCGCTGGAGATGCTGGGGTATTTCAGGGACGAGCCGGGGTCGCAGACCTACCCGTTCCCGACGGACTCGCCGCTGGCGCGGGGGATGAACCTGCCGGACCGGGGGGACTTCGTGGCGGTGCTGGGGCGGCTGGCGGACGGCGAGCTGGTCGAGCGGCTCGGTTCGGCGATGGCGGGTGCGGGGTCGATCCCGGTGGCGCCGGTGGCCCTGCCGCCGGTGGTGCGGGACATGTGGCGGTCGGACAACGGGAACTACTGGGTGGCGGGGTATCCGGCGGTGATGGTGACGGACACCTCGAACTTCCGCAACCCCCACTACCACCGGGCGACGGACACGGCGGAGACGCTGGACTTTGCGCGGATGGCGGGGGTTGTGGAGGCGCTGGAGGCGGGGGTTCGGGCGCTGGTTGAGGAGTGAACGGGTTGCCGGATGCCGGCCTGTGATGGAGCCCTGACGATGCGGTGCTTTGGCGTGATCGTGGCGGCGGCTCTTGCGGGGACGCTCGCGGGGTGCGTGGGCCCGGATCGGCGAACGTCCGGCAACCCCGTCATCGACGGCTGGTACGCGGACCCGGACTCTGCGGTTTTCGACGGACGGTTCTGGATCTACCCGACGTACTCCGCACCGTACAACGATCAGTTGTACTTTGATGCGTTCTCGTCGCGGGATCTGGTGACCTGGACGAAGCACGAGCGGATCCTGGATTCCGAGCGTGTGGCGTGGGCGTGGCGGGCGATGTGGGCGCCGTGCATCACGGAGAAGGATGGACGCTACTTCCTGTTCTTCGCGGCCAACGACATCCAGAAAGATGGCGAGCCGGGCGGGATCGGCGTGGCGGTGGCGGACCGGCCGGAAGGGCCGTTCACGGATTATCTCGGTAAGCCACTGATCGACCGGTTCCACAACGGGGCGCAGCCGATCGACCAGGCTGTGTTCCGCGATCCCGAGAGCGGGCGGTGGTACCTGTACTACGGCGGCTGGCGGCACTGCAACGTGGCACAACTGAACGACGACTTCACGGGCTTTGTGCCGTTCGAGGACGGGACCGTGTTCCGCGAGGTCACGCCGGAGCACTACGTCGAGGGGCCGACGATGCTCTTCCGGGGCGGGAAGTACTACTTCATGTGGTCCGAGGGCGGGTGGACGGGGCCGGACTACCGCGTGGCCTACGCGGTGGCCGACTCGCCGCTGGGCCCGTTCGAGCGGGCGGGGGTGATTCTGCAGCAGGACCCCGCGGTCGCAACCGGGGCGGGGCACCACAGCGTGCTTCGCGTGGGCGATGACGAGTGGGTGATCGTGTACCACCGGCGGCCCTTGGGCGAGACGGACCGGAACCACCGGGTGGTGTGCATGGACCGGCTGGAGTTCGCGGCGGACGGGTCGATCATGCCGGTGCGGATCGGGTTCGAGGGGGTGGAGGGGTGCCCCGGGCCCGGTCGATGAGCGAGCTCGCTGCTGGGTTGCGGTGGTTCGACAACGCGCCACCCCCGTTGGTCGGCATGGGCGGCTCCGGCTGGCGCCACCACAGCTTGTTCGAGACCGCGTGTTGTGTCTGATTGGACGGGAACGATTTCGCGTGGACGGAACCGCCCGGCTCGTGACGCGGACGCCGGGGTCGGATGGATGGTCCGGGGCGGCGATGCGGCGCCGCAACCCCAATCCGCAAGGCCGGGGCTCGCGGGGGCCGATGGTTGGGGCATGGACGAAACGGTGTGGGTGCATGCGCGGTACGAGTCGGCGTACGGCTTGCTGGGGGCGATGGCGCGGGAGCTGTGCGACGGGCTGCGGGAGGTCGGGCGGTCGACGCGGCTGATCGACCTGGCGGTCGACCCGCACCCGGAAAGCGGGGTGTTCGTGTTCTTCAACGCCCCAAAGTCGCTGGACGCGTTCCCGAGGGCGCTGTGGACGCCGGGGAGCGGGCTGCGGGCGGTGCAGGTGTTCGTGGACCACCCGTTCGCGATGCCCGACGCGGCGCTGGACGAATGGAGCCGGCGGAACGGGCTGGCGAACCTGCGCGTCTGCCTGCCCTGCGCGGACGACCTGCACCTGCTGCGGATGCGATGGCCGGGCCTGCGCCACGCGTGGATGGGGCATGGGATCCCGGGGTCGGCGGTGTGCGGGGAGGGGGCGGTCACGCGGGCGGCGTGGGACGCCAAAGCGTTCGACGTGGTGGTGACGGGGTCGATCGCCGGCGAGCGGGAGATCGCGGACGCGCTGGCGCGGATGTCGCCCGAGGTCGCCGCGATGGTCCGGGAGATCGTGGCGGTGATGCTGGCCGACGCGGGGGTGGGCTACCTGCAGGCGCTGGACCTGGTGATGGGCTCGCGCAGCGTGATCACGGGGGAGTGGCGGACGGCGCAGGCGTTCTGGCGGGTGTGCATCGCGGCGGTCAACCGGGCGCGCCGGGTGCGGGTTGTGCAATCGCTGCAGGGGCTGCGGGTGGGCGTGTTCGGCTCCGAGGCGTGGCGGGAGGCATGCACGGGCAGCATCGCGTACGCCGGGCGGGTGGACTACGAGGGGGTGGGCGAGGCGTTCGGGCGGGGCCGGGTGGCGCTCGCGTGGGGGCCGACGCAGTTCGTGCACAGCTACTCCGAGCGGCTGATGCTCGCGATGGGCGCGGGAAGCGCGGCGGTCTCGGACGACCGGCTGCTCGTGCGCCGGGACTTCCCGGGCCTGTGCGGGCTGTACGACGCGGCGCGGCCCGAGTCGGCCCGAACGGCGTGCGAGGCGCTGCTGAGCGACCCCGAAGCGGCCATCGAAACGGCCCGGCGGGCACGCTCATGGGTCGCCGAACGCTGCCTGTGGCGGCGCCGGGTCGAGGCGATCGTGGACGAAGCCGGGGTGCTGACGGCGATCCGCTGACCGGGGGGAAGAAGTACGCAGAGGTGCAGAGAATGCGCAGAGGGCGCAGAGAAAAGACTTTGTTTAGCAAGCCTGTCGCGACGGCCTCGTCCTATGAGTTAAACGGGTCAAATCAGCGAGATCCAGAGAACGCACGCCCCTCGACCTTCATCTCGCCTCTGCGTCCTCTGCGCATCCTCTGCACCTCTGCGTCCCTCCTGCCCCCGTCAGGCCAGGAACGCCCCGTGCCAGTGGCGCCAGAAGTCGGGGTAGGTCTTGGCGACGCACTGGGGATCGTTGATCGTCACGCCGGGGCGGCGGAGCGAGACCAGGGCGAGGGACATCGCCATGCGGTGGTCGTCGTAGGTGTCGAAAGCGACGGGCGCTCCCCCCCCACTCCCTGCGGTGGCGCGCCGATCCTCCGGGATCGGGTCGATGGCCATGGCGTCGGGATCGCCGTTGAGGTCGGGGGTGACGGCGGCGCCGAGTTTGGCCAGTTCGGCGGCGAGGGCGGCGATGCGGTCGGTTTCCTTGACGCGGAGGGTGCGCACGCCGCGGAGGACGGAGCGGCCGGCGGCGTGGGCGCAGACGACGGCGAGGGCGGGGCCGGCGTCGGGCATGTCCTTGAGGTCGGC
Organism: uncultured Phycisphaeraceae bacterium; assembly: GCA_964389385.1. Classification (GTDB taxonomy): domain Bacteria; phylum Planctomycetota; class Phycisphaerae; order Phycisphaerales; family UBA1924; genus CAYMFP01. Next base: position 6,381 of record CAYMFP010000161.1, read on the forward strand.
GATCACGGGGCGGAGGGTCTGGGGGCCGACGACAGCGATCGAGGCGCCCTTGCGGTGGATCGCGCAGCCCATGGACTCGAGGAGGCTCGGGAAGGCGGCGTCGCCCTGGAGGGAGTCGGCGGGGATGGCGTCGACGAAGACGCGGCGGTCGGGGCGGAGGGCGCCCGCGGCCCACCAGAAGCACGCCGCGGAGGCGTCGGGCTCGACGTCTGTGACGAAGCGGGCGAGGCCGCCATCAGGGGGACGGACGCGGATAGTGCGGAGGTCGTCCGAGCATCTGACCGGCACGCCGAGCTGGTCGAGCTGGCCGATGGTCATGCGGATGTAGGAGGCGGAGGTGATGTCGCCGGTGAGGCGGACGGTCAGGCCGCCGGGGAGGGCGGCGGCGACCAGGACCAGGGCGGAGATGAACTGGCTGGACTGGGTAGTGGGGATCTCGACGGTGCGCGGCGGGTGGGTGGTGCTTTGGGAGACGGGCTGGAAGCCCGTCCCACCCGATGCGCCCCCCCCACCCCCCCCACCGCCCGGCGGCGTGAGGCGCACGGGCGGGCAGCCGGGGGTGCCGAGGTACTCGGCGGTGACGCCCAGGCGTTCGAGGGTCGCGATCAGTTCGCCGATCGGGCGCTGCTGCATCCGGGCGTTACCGGTGACGGTGATGGGCGCGGGGCTGGCGAGGACTCCCGCGGCGAGGAAGCGCGTGGCGGTGCCGGCGTTGTTGAGGTCGATGGTGACACCCTCGGGGGGGACCTTCCAACGGCCGGCGACGCCGGTGATGCGGACGGTCATGGCGTCCACGGCCACTCTCGCGCCGAGGGTCCGCACGGCGGCGAGCATGCGCCGGGCGTCGTCGGCGTCGACCAGGGCCCCGGTCAGCGTGGACTCGCCGGCGGCCAGAGCCGCGAGGAGGATGGCGCGGTTGGTCAGGCTCTTTGAGCCGGGGGGGCGGAGGTGGAC
>CAYMFP010000162.1:0-7307 GCA_964389385.1 uncultured Phycisphaeraceae bacterium
GGACGATGTCGTATCGCTTCGGCGTCTCCTTCATGTGAAGGAGCAGTTCCTGCGGAATGCTTCCGTCCTTTACTGCCCAGTGGGTGCGGTTCTTTTCCCACTCGTCTAGTTGCAGTTGGTGGGCGAGTTCGTAGACCTTCTCCCGAGGCAGGCGCCCCGTTTCGGTGAAGCGGAAGGTCAGGTCTCCCCCCGACGTTTGAATGTCTCGCATGTGCCCGATGCGGACGACGCTCGCGTTAGGGCCACGCGTCCCTTCTTCGTACATCAGAAGCGATTGGGCCTGTTCCAGGCGTTTGATGCTCGCCGGATCCTTTGGCGAGATGTTGCTGTACTCGTCGCCACTGTGTTCGCCGAATCGGCTTGCCAGAACTCTCATCCGCTGGCCCGATTCCCAGGCGGTACTGTCGGCAGAAATCAGCAGATTGAACATCGACATACCCCTCTGCCGCGATCCAATTAAGCGGCCGCGGCACCCACGCTTGCGGCTGACTTGATGAAGTGGCCAGGGAGCTTCCGCCAGGCATGCGGGTATTTGCGCTCTGCGAAAGGCACCAGCAAAAGCAATCACCTCACGCCGCCACCGCCTTCGTCACCTTCTCCGCCGCCTCGGTCAGGTCCGTCGCGGTCTGGAGGGTGGGGAGGCTGGCGCGGGCGGATTCGAGGACCTTGCGGCCGTTGGCGACGTTGGTGCCTTCGAGGCGGACGACCAGCGGCACCTTGAAGCCGACCTCGCCGGCCGCGTTCACGATCCCCTGCGCGATCACCGCGCAGTCCATGATCCCGCCGAAGATGTTCACCAGGATCCCCTTCACCGCCTGATCGCTCAGGATGATCCGGAACGCCTCCGTCACGGCCTCCTCGCTCGCCCCGCCCCCCACGTCCAGGAAGTTCGCCGGCTCCCCACCGTGCAGCTTGATCGTGTCCATCGTCGCCATCGCCAGCCCCGCCCCGTTCACCAGGCAGCCGATGTTCCCGTCCAGCGCGATGTACGTCAGCCCCGCCTTCGCCGCGCGGATCTCCGCCGGGTTCTCCTCCGTCGGGTCGAACAGCTCCTGCAGGTCCTTGTGCCGGAACAGCGCGTTGTCGTCGAACTGGAACTTCGCGTCGATCGCGACGACCTCCCCCCCCTCCGTCACCACCAGCGGGTTGATCTCCGCCAGCGTGCAGTCCTTCTCCACGTACAGCTTCGCCAGCTGCAGCATGATGTGCGCCGCCTGCCGCACCTGCTTGCCCGAGAACCCCAGCTCGAACGCCAGCCGCATCGCCTGGTGCGGCTGCAGCCCCACCAGCGGGTGCATCGGCTCCTTCAGGATCGCCCTCGGGTTCTGCGCCGCCACCTCCTCGATCTCCACGCCGCCCTCGCGGCTCGCGATCAGCACGTTCCGCCGCGAGTTCCGGTCCGTCGTGATCGCCAGGTAGTACTCGTCCGCCTTCCCGCCCTCGCGCTCCCCGATGTCCACCCCCGCCGCGATCAGCAGCTTGTTGACCTCGAGCCCCTCCGGCCCGGTCTGGGGGCTGACCATCCGGTTCGAGAGCATGAACTTCGCCGCCTCGGTCGCCTCGTCGGCGCTGCGCACGAGCTTCACGAACCCCGCCTTGCCCCGCCCACCCGCGAAGACCTGCGCCTTCACCACCGCCAGCCCGCTCTCCCCCAGCCCCGCGTCCCGCACGACCTGCTTGTAGACGCTCCCCGCCTGCTCGTGGCTGGTGATCGTCTGCCCCGGCGGCACCGGGATGCCGTAGGAGGCGAGGAGGTCGCGGGCCTGGTACTCGTGGATCTTCATCTCGGCTCCCGGGAGAAGGGTGGGGGTGGAGTGGATGGGGGGTCATCGTAGCCGACGGCCTCCGGAACGCCGAGAACCCGACCCCCCCGGCGGCGTCCGCCCCTTCCCGGTCCCTGGCCCCCCCTCCGCGATCTCCGGTCGCTCCCCGATCGCCCCTTGGCGCTTGCGGCATAGGGTGTTATCTTCAGATCAGGCGGCCTGGGGCGACCGACGCCGGAGGCGCCGGACGCCCGGAGGAACCGGCCGCGGAGAATCCGGAGCGGGTTCGCGGCCGCCGTTCGGACGCGTCTCTCCGTTCACCTTTTTCGGTGGTTCCTTCGAGAACTTCACTCGGGAGAGAGTCCGATCATGAACGAATTGATGCTGGTGACCGGCGCCGGGGGCTTCATCGGCGGGCATCTGGTCCGCGACCTGCTCGAACGCGGACACCGCGTCCGCGCCGTGGACAAGAAGCCGCTCGACGAGTGGTACCAGGTCTTCCCCGACGCCGAGAACGTCGTCGCGGACCTGAACGACAAAGACGCCTGCTACCGGGCCTGCGCCGGCGGCGTGAGCGAGGTCTTCAACCTCGCCGCCGACATGGGCGGCATGGGCTTCATCGAGACCCACAAGGCCGAGTGCATGCTGAGCGTCCTGATCAGCACGCACATGCTCATGGCCGCCAAGGACGCGGGCACCGTCTCGCGCTTCTTCTACGCCTCCTCCGCCTGCGTCTACAACGCCGACAAGCAGCGCGACCCGAGGGTGACCCCGCTCAAGGAGGCCGACGCCTACCCCGCCCTGCCCGAGGACGGCTACGGCTGGGAGAAGCTCTTCAGCGAGCGGATGTGCCGCCACTTCCGCGAGGACTACGGCCTCGAAACCCGCGTCGCCCGCTTCCACAACGTCTACGGGCCGCACGGCACCTGGGACGGCGGGCGCGAGAAGGCCCCGGCCGCGATCTGCCGCAAGGTCATCGAGGCCGTCGAGACCGGCCGCCACGAGATCGAGATCTGGGGCGACGGGAACCAGACCCGCTCGTTCATGTACATCGACGACTGCCTCTACGGGGTCGACCGGATCACGCACTCGGACATCGTCGAGCCGCTCAACCTCGGCTCCGACGAGCTGGTGACCATCAACGGGCTCGTCGACATCGTCGAGTCCATCGCGGGCGTCAAGCTCGAACGCAGGTACAACCTGAACGCCCCCAAGGGCGTGAACGGGCGCAACAGCGACAACACCCTCATCCGGCAGAAGATCGGCTGGGCCCCCTCCATCTCCCTGCGCGAGGGGCTCGAGAAGACCTACGCCTGGATCCACGAGCAGTACCGGGCCCGCGAGGCCGCCGGCCGCGCCGTCGCCCGCGTGTAACCGCAGGCAGACCCGGCGTCGGCTGATGCCGGCCCCGGGGATTGTCGATCCATGGGGAGCGCAGAGGCCGCGGGGGCCCGCTGCGCCAAGGATGGCACCGACGGGGGCCGCGGGCCCCCCTGTTCGTTGGCGAGGGATCGCGTGCTGCGCGGGGAGCCGTCGATGGCGGATGGTCAGGGTTCGTCGGGCCGCGGGACGGTTCTGATCATCAGCCAGGTCTACGTGCCGGACCCGGCCAGCGTCGGCCAGCACATGCACGACGCCGCCGCGGAGCTGGCCGCCCGCGGCTACCGCGTCGTCGTCTACGCCTCCGGCCGCGGCTACGACGACCCCTCCCGCAAGTACGCCCAGCGCGAGATCCTCGACGGCGTCGACGTCCGCCGCCTCCCCCTCTCCAGCCTCGGCAAGGGCTCCATCGCCGCCCGCCTCCTCGGCGGCGGCATCTTCCTCGCCCAGGCCGTGGCCCGCGGGCTCTTCACCCGCGGGCTCCGGGCGGTCATGGTCAGCACCTCGCCCCCGCACGCCCCCCTCGCCGGGGTCTTCCTCGGCCTCGTCCGCCGCGTGCCGCTCACCTTCTGGGCGATGGACATCAACCCGGACCAGATGATCGCGATGGGCAAGACCACCGCGACCTCCCTGCCCGCGCGGATGTTCGACTGGATGTACCGCCTCACCCTGCGGCGCTCCCGGGCCGTCGTCCCGCTCGACCGCTTCATGAGCGAACGCCTCGAACGCAAGCTCGACCCCGCCGGCCGGGCCGCCCTCGCCGCCAAGACCGAACTCCTTCCCCCCTGGGCCCACGACGACCACGTCGAGCCCATCCCCCACGAGAGCAACCCCTTCCGCGCCGAGCACGGCCTCGACGGCAAGCTCGTCGTCATGTACAGCGGGAACATCAGCCCCGCCCACCCGCTCGACACCGTCCTCCACGCGGCCGAACGCCTCCGCGACGAGGACGGGCTGGTCTTCCTCTTTATCGGGGGAGGGCTCCAGAAGCAGAAGATCGAGGAGTGGGCCCGCGAGAAGAACCTCTCCAACGTCCGCACCCTCCCCTACCAGCCCCTCGAGCGGATCAAGTACAGCCTCTCGGCCGCGGACATCCACCTCGTCTCCATGGGCAACGAGATGGTCGGCATCGTGCACCCGTGCAAGGGGTACGGCGCCCTCGCCGTCGCCCGCCCCATCCTGCTCCTCGGCCCGAAGGCCTCGCACATCGGCGAGATCGTCGAGAACCCCGGCGGCGAGCCCGTCGGGTGGCAGATCGACCACGGCGACGTGGACGCCGCCGTCGAGCTGCTCCGCCGCCTGAACCGCGAGCGCCCCGCCGAACTCGCCGACATGGGCCGCCGCGCCCTCCAGCTCAGCCGCGGCCCGTTCGACCCCAGGCAGATGAAGCGCCGCTTCGCGGACATCCTCGAACGCACCTTCGCCCCGGAGGCCGTCGCCGCCCGCGAGCGATCGGCCGCGCCGCCCCGGGCCGGCGAGCCCGTCGCCGCGACGGCCGACGCCGCCTGACCCCCGCTCCGACGCAGAAACCCGATCTTTCGTGGCGGGCTGCGCCCGTGCTCTTCGGATGAAGCTGCGGCCCCGCGGCCGTGCTGCGCCGCGAGCCCGCCGCAAACCGGGCGCACCGCGGTTGCACGGAGCACGCCATGCATTCCCAGACGAGAACGACGGGCCGCGTGACGGAACTCGCCGCGGCCGCCGGCGCCGCCCTGGCGCTCTGCACGCTTTCTGCGACGGCCGAGGTCCCGCGCGTTTTCGGTCTCCGCGCGGTGCCCCTCGATCTGAACATCGCGCCGCACGACGTCTCCGGCGACGGTCGCGTGGTCGTCGGCACGGCCACATCGGGCGGGGGCCCCGACGTGGCGTTCTTCCACACCGACACCGACCAGATGCGGCTGGTGAACGGCCTGCACTCCGACGAGTACCTGGGCCTGGTCGCCCTCACGCTCGACGGGGGGATGGCCGTGGGATCGAGCTGGCGCCCCGACCAGAGCTACCGGGCGATGTACTACCTGCCGCAGACGGGCGAGTTCGGGTGGATCCTGGGAGAGGACAGCGACGCGCTGGAGTCCAGGGGCATCGATGTCAGCGGCGACGCGCGGTGGATCCTCGGCTCGCGGTATCCCGCCCCGTCGGGGCCGGAGCAGGCGTTCGTCCTCGACCGAAGCACGGGCGAACTGCATCTGTTCGAGCATCCGACCGACGACCAGTTCGGCGTCGCCGCGACCGCGATCGCCGCGTCCGCGCCGGTGTTCGTGGGCTATCTGTGGAGCGACGCGGGGCCCGTCGCGTTCCGCTGGAGCCTGGGCGCCGGACCCGAGGAACTCCCCTCGCCCGAGGGGTATCCGCCGACCAGCGACGCGTACGCGGTCTCCGCCGACGGCTCGGTCGTCGCCGGCATCGTGTACCACCCCGACGGGGGCGTCGAGGCCGTGCGTTGGGTCGACGGCGAGCCCGAGCCGCTGGGGCGGCTGCCGGGCTGCTCGGCGAGCCGCCCCAGCGGCGTCTCGGGGGACGGCTCGGTCGTCGTCGGGGAGTGCCACGACGACCAGGGCAACGTCATCGCGTTCATCTGGACGCCGGAGACCGGCATGCGGGCCCTGCGCGACGTCCTCGTCGACGCGGGCGCCGACGTCGGCGCGCTGACGTTCGAGTACGTGAACAACATCTCGCACAACGGGCGCGTGATCGTCGGCGACGGCCTGGTCGGCAACGTCATCATCCCGTGGAAGGTCGAACTGGGCGACGTCCTCGACGAACCGCCCTGCCCGGCGGACGTCGACGGGGACGGCGAGGCCACGGTGAACGACCTGCTGCAGTACCTCGGCGCCTTCCGCTCCGGGTGCTGACGCCACGCCGCCCGGCGCCATCCTCCCGCCGCTCCGCGTCGCCGCGGGCGGCGGTCTTCGGATCCCGCGGGCCGCCGGGCGGCGCGGGCGCTTGTGCCCCGCCGGCGTCTCGGGCGGGGGCCCGACCGGGGACGCGGTCCCCGGCGTTCGCCATCCGGCTCTTCGAACCGAACCTCTGGAGGTGCATCATGCTGAGCAAGGCGACGGCGGCCGCGGCGATCGTGGGGGCGGTTGCCGGGGTGGCGGGGGCGGCGGGCGTGACGCCGGGGGCCTCGGTGCAGCGGCTGGCGAGCCCGCCGGGGATCGGCGGCAAGACGTACCCGGTCGGGGTGACCGACGACGGGGCGCTCTGGGTGGGGTCGGTGTACACCGAAACGCAGTTGGTGCCGGTCGCCGCCACGGACACGCGCGGCACCTGGGCGGTGCCGATCTCGCCGGACTGGCTCAGCGGCGATATCACCGACGTGACCGGGGATGGCGCCGAGGCGGTGGGCATGCCGCGCACGTCCGACGGGAACAGGGCGGCCGTGATCCCCCTCCACGGCGGCGAACCGAAGCTGCTCCCGATCGAGGGCGCGAGTTCGCTGGCGCTGGGCGTGTCGGGGGACGGGCGGTTCGTGGTGGGCCAAACGTACCTCATCGGCGGGCCGGACGGCACGGAAGACCACGCCTTCGTGCACGACCGGTGGCTCGGGCGGACGCGGATCGTGCCGATCTCCGGGGTGCATTGGGCGACGCTGGAGGGGATCAGCGCCGACGGCTCCACGGTGTTCGGGCGGGCGGGCGGCGACGTGGCGTTTCGGTACTTCATCGCGAGCACGGACACGCTCGTTCCCGAGTTCCTCGATCCGCCGCAGGGGGCGGGTGAGATCGTCAACGCCCGTGACATCTCCGCCGACGGCGGCGTCGTCGTGGGGATGTGCGGGACGATGGGGGGCGGCGCGCAGGCCGCGGTGTGGCGGGGCGGCGTCTGCGAACTCCTGGGCGTTCCGGCGGGCTTCGCCGCGTGCACGGGGATCGCGGTCTCCGGCGACGGCTCGACGGTCTTCGGCGATGCGTACGGCCATGACGGAAGCACCGCCGCGGTGATGTGGGACGCCGAGCACGGGTGGCGGGTGCTCGCGGACGTGATGCGGGCGCACGGGCTCGACCCGGCGCCGCTGCGCCTGGAGCACATCGGCGTCGTCTCGCGCGACGGCCGGGTCGTCCTCGGGCAGGACTTCTCGCCTGGGGTCGGGTGGCGGGTGGTGCTGCCGGCGGAGACCTGCCCGGCGGACGTGGACGGGGACGGATCGGCGACGGTGGGCGACCTGCT
>CAYMFP010000163.1:0-7260 GCA_964389385.1 uncultured Phycisphaeraceae bacterium
TCTGAGGCCCGCTTCCTGACGCCTCTCCAACCTCTCCCACCACCGATCCGCCCCCTTCCGACCCCCGTATAGTCCCTCTCCGCGCAGACGGGGGAGGCTGCGCGCTCACCAGTTATCCGCCCCGAGAAGGGTGTTTCCGGAGGTCCAAGGATGCGGATCGGGATCATCTATGGCTCCACCATGGGCAACACCCAGAGTGTGGCCGAGCAGATCAAGGAGCACCTCGGCGACGCCGCCGACGATCCGATCGACGTCATCGACTTCAAGCCCGAGGACATCGCCAAGTACGACGTCCTCCTCCTCGGCATCCCGACCTGGCACGTCGGCGAGATGCAGGACGACTGGGTCGACGCCGCCGAGACCTTCAACTGCCCGCTGCTCAGCGGCAAGAAGGTCGGCCTCTTCGGGTGCGGCGACCAGGCCGGATACCCCGACACCTTCGGCGACGCCCTCGGCCTGCTCTGGGACATCATCGAGCCCGCCGGGCCCGTCCTCATCGGCAGGTGGCCCACCGACGGGTACAACTTCGACAACTCCCACGGCGTCCGCGACGGCATGCTCCTCGGGCTCATGTGCGACAACGACTACGAGCCCGAACTCACCGACGAACGCGTCGAACGCTGGTGCGCCCAGATCAAGCAGGAACTCGGCCTCGAAACCGCCAACACCTGACCCCACCCCGCGAGACCTCCGAAGCAACCACGCAGGACGAGCGAATGAAGACCGCCCGGATCGTCATCTTCGCCCTCCTCGCCCTCGTCCTCGGCGTGCCCTTCCTCATGTCCGCGGGGCGTCAGGACGCCCGCCCGCCCGCCGGCGCCGCCCGCATCATCGTCGTCACCCCGCACGTCGGGCAGATCCGCGACGAGTTCGGCCTCGCCTTCTCCCGCTGGCACCGCGCCGTCTACGGCGAGCCCGCCTTCATCGACTACCGCACCCCCGGCGGCACCTCCGAGATCCGCAACCAGCTCGAGGCCCAGTTCAACGCGGCCCTCCGCTCCGGCAACTTCTCCGTCTCCCCCGACGGCGAAGTCCTCCTCGCCCCTGGCGCCATCGGCTTCGACCTCATGTGGGGCGGCGGCTCCTTCGAGTTCGACCAGCTCAAGGGCGGCATCCGCGTGAACGCCGCCGACGTCCTCGTCCCCCCGGAGGGGATCGAACGCCTGCCGGACCCCTTCACCGTCCCCCTCTCCCTCCCCGCCGGCTTCAGCGACGAGCAGCTCGCCGAGTGGTACGGCGAGGACAACGCCATCGGCGCCCAGACCCTCTACGACCCCGACCAGCACTGGCTCGGCACCGCCCTCTCCAGCTTCGGCATCGTCTACAACAAGGACATCTTCGAGAGCCTCGGCCTTCCGGCCCCCGACTCCTTCGAGGACCTCACCGACCCCCGGCTCCAGGGCTGGGTCGCCCTCGCCGACCCGCGTCAGTCCGGCTCCATCACCACCACCTTCGACTCCATCCTCGGCAACTACGGCTGGGACCGCGGCTTCCGCATCCTCCGCGAGATGTCCGCCAACGCCCGCTACTTCACCGCCTCCGCCAGCAAGGTCCCCACCGACGTCGGCGCCGGCGAGGCGGCCGTCGGGCTCGCCATCGACTTCTACGGCCGCGAGCAGGCCTCCACCGTCGGCGACGACCGCGTCGGCTACCTCGATCCCGTCGGCAGCGTCTACATCGACGCCGACCCCATCGCCCTCCTCCGCGGCGGTCCCAACCCCGAACTCGCCCGGCGTTTCATCGAGTTCCTCCTCACCGACGAGGCGCAGCTCCTCTGGCAGCTCCCCCCGCTCCCGGCGGGCTCCCTCCCGGAGGGCTGGCCCGTCACCGCCGAGAGCGTCCCCGTCGCCCCCGCCCGCCACGCCCTCCGCCGCATGCCGATCAAGCGCGACCTCTACCCGCGCTACGCCCGGCACTTCTTCGACGACATCCGCCCCTTCGAGGCCGCCTCCGAGATCGCCAACCCCGGCTGGCGCACCGGCGTCCAGGTCATGATGGGCGCCTTCGGCATCGACACCAAGGACGATCTCCGCCACGCCTGGCGCGCCCTCAACGATTACAAGCTCAGCGACAACGCCGATCCCGCCGTCGTCGCCGAGATGGAACGCCTCTTCCACGCCTTCCCCGAAACCCCCGTCACCATCCTCGCCAACCTCCCCGGCTACGACGCGCTCTCCGAGCCCGCCCGCGCGGTGCTCCGCGCAAGCGGCATCCAGCGAGCCCCGCAGCTGCTCGCCGTGCTGGATGCCCTCGAGCGCGAACGAACCCGCCTCGGCGACAACCGGTTCGCCAAGCGCGTCGACGACCTGCTCGTCATCGCCGAACGCGCCGCGACCCCCGAGACGCCCCTCGCCGACATCGACTTCCCCGCCGACCGAGCGCCCCTCGTCCGCGCCCTCGGCGTGAAGACCGCGGGCGAGGCCGCCGCCTGGGCCGACGCCATCGGCAACCCGCACGCCGCCCCGTGGCCCCCGCCCACGATCGCCGAACTCCGCAACCTCGCCCAGGAGGAGCGGCGCCTCCCCTTCACCCCCGAGACCTTCCGCGCCGTCCGCGACGAGTGGCGCGACCCCGTCGTCCTCGCCCGCAACGAGATCCGCTACCGCAAGTTCTTCCGCGACAACTACCGCCGCATCGTCGAACGCGCCTCCGAGGGCGGCGCCGGCCGCTGATCGTCGCCGCGGCCCACGGCCCGCACACTCACGAGCCTTCGGACCCGGCGTCATCCGGCGCCGAACGCCCGGCCGCGCCCTTCGCGCAATCCCCGCCGCCCGGCCGCCGCGGACATCCGCCCCGACGCCTCCGCCGAAGCGACCGGGGCTCCTCGCGACTCCCCACCCTTCCACCAGAATCCCGAGGCCCCAATGGCCGTCACCACAGTCCACCGCGCCCGCGCCGAGGCCCGCAGCGGCACCGCCTCCGGCTGGCTCACGCTGGTCTCTCGGCTCGGCTACGCCGCCCAGGGCGTCGTCTACGCCACCGTCGGCGTCCTCGCCCTCCTCGCCGCGTTCGGCGTGGGCGGCGGCACCACCGACAGCCGGGGCGCCATCGACGCCCTCGTTTCTCAGCCCTTCGGCAAGTTCATCGTCGGCGTCGTCGCCCTCGGGCTCCTCTGCTACGCCGCTTACCGCTTCGTCGGGGCCGCGACCGACGCCGACGGCGACGGCGACGACGGCATGGGCATCGCCAAACGCCTGGGCAAGGCCGGCGTCGGGATCGCCTACCTCTCCCTCGCCGCCTACGCCGCCGGCTTCGTCTTCGCCGGCTTCGGCGCCTTCGGCGGAGGCGGCGGCGATTCGAGCGCGCCCGACCTCACGCGCAAGGTCATGAGCTTCCCGTTCGGACAGTGGCTCGTCGGGATCGTCGGCGCGGTCGTCATCGCCGTCGGCTTCGGCCAGTTCAAGCAGGCGTACGACCGATCGTTCCTCGACATGCTCGACGTGCACGGCGGCAGACGCGACAAGGTCGAACGCATCGGGCAGGCCGGCTTCACCGCCCGCGGCGTTGTCTTCATCCTGATCGGCATCTTCCTGATCGTCGCCGCCTGGCGGGCCGACCCGAACGAGGCCCGCGGGCTCTCGGGCGCCCTGGACACCTTACGGGACCAGCCCTGGGGCCGCTGGCTGCTCGGGCTGACCGCGGCCGGGCTCATCGCCTTCGCCGTCTACGCCTTCGCCGTCGCCGCCTACCGCCGCATCGGCGACGCCCGCGTCAACACCCCCCGCCGCGCCTGACCCGCCGACCCGCTCCGGGCCGCGCCCGCCCCACACCGACACCGCCACGCCCGCGAAGATCAGCAGGAACGCCACCCCGTCCTGCGGACGCAGCCTCTCCTTCAGCACCAGCACGCTGAACGCCGCGAACACCGTCAGCGCGATCGCCTCCTGGATCACCTTGAGCTGCGGCGCCGAGAACGGCCCGCCGTAGCTCGCGTGCCCCAGGCGGTTCGCCGGCACCTGCAGGATGTACTCCGGCAGCGCGATCAGCCAGGACGCCGCGATCGCCACCGGGATCGTCCACCCGCCCCGCTTGAGGTGTCCGTACCACGCCCACGTCATGAAGACGTTCGAGCACAGCAGCAGCACGACGGTGATGAGCATCCGCGGCATCGGAGGATGAGCGTAGATCGACGCCGGTCAGCCGACGCGCCCGTTCGCCGCCGGAGCCCCCAGCCCCATCTTCAGATGGTCGACCCCCGCCTCCGAGAACACGTCCCCGCTCACCGTCCACCCCAGCGTCTTGTAGAACGCCACCGCCGGGAGCTGCGCGTGGCAGACCACCCGCTCGAGCCCGAGGTCCTCGAACGCGTAGCTCTGCACCGCCTCCATCAGCCGCCGCCCGATCCCGCGCCCCCGGTGCTCCTCGTCCACCGCCACCTGCATCACCTTTCCCGACCCCTCGTCCGGCTCGTGCGGCAGCAGCAGCGCACACCCGACCACCATCTCCTCCCCGCCGTCGCGGCGGACGGCGACAAAGTGCTCGGCCTCGAGGTCCACCCGCGGATACTCCTCCGAAAACCGGTCCAGGTCGTACCCAATCGGGCGGAGAAGGACCGCCTCTCGGAGCAGCCGCTCCTGGGCGTACAGATCGTCGCTGGTCGTGATTCGGCGCACGGTGCACATGCGGACGGCTCCTTGGGCGGTCGCCGAACGGCAGACGCTCCCGCACCTGTTGAAGAGGAAGCATCCGCACTTCCCGGGGGCCGGGCAAGGCAGCCATGCAGGATCCGCGTTCTGAACACACCCGCATGTCCGCAATACCACCGACTTCGGGCGGTCGGCCCGGCGAGCCCCGCTTCCTCTGCGAACGCTGCGGCTATCCGCTCGACGGGCTCCCGAATTCGGGCTTCTGCCCCGAGTGCGGACAGAGCGCCCGCATTTCGCACCCGGACCGCCGGACCGGCAGCGCCTGGCAGCGGCGCCCCGCTCCGGGCTCCTGGCTGCGGACGGTCGTCGCGGCCTTGCTCCGCCCGCGCGAGCTGCTCGGCCTGGTCCAAATCGAGCGGCGGCGCAGCCTCGCCCTCGCGTGGGCTTCCTGCGCCGCCGCCGCCGTCCTCGCGGTCGTGGGGCTGGGGTTGCCGCTCGGCCTCGCCGCGGCGGGGCTGCTCTTCCCCGAGGGGGCTCCCTCCGTGGCGGGCTGGGCCTGGGGATCGGCCGGCGCGGCCGCCCTGGGCACGCTCATCCTGATGGGGCTGACGTGGATCGAGGCCCGAGGGATCCGCTTCTTCGGCGCACGGCACGGTTTCCGGATCACCCCGGACGTCGCCTGGGCGGTCTGCGGGCACGCGGCCGCGGGGTGGGTCCTCGGCTCCGCGGCCGGCACGCTCGGGGCGTGGGCCGGCGTCGGGGGCTACTGGCTCGGCCTGCCCGGCTGGGCCGTGCCGGTGTTCCCGGTGCTGGGCATCGCCGCGGGGTTCCTGTTCTTCGAGTGGTTCGCGTGGCTCGGGATGCGTCGGTGCCGGTACGCGAACCCGCCGGGGGCGGGCCGCGCAGATTCGGCGGATCCGGACGCCGCGGGCCCGGCCTGAGCCGGAGTCCTGCTCCCGGATGGGCGTGGGGTGCGGGCCTCCCCCGAGCGTGGGCGTCGCGGGGCGTACCATCGCGCCATGCCCGACCCGACCGAAGGGAAGCCGTTCCGACGCCCCGGGGTGCTCTCGTGGGCGGTCTACCTCGGCATGTCGTGGACGTGGGTGATCGGGATGTACCTGCCCGTGCTGCTCGTCCGCCCCCCGGAGGACGCGGGGGACGGGACCGGCTACGGGCTCTTGGGCTTCCTCGTCTTCGCCGTGCCGAACGTCGTCGGCGCCGCCCTCATGGGCTTCGTGCTGCGGGGCGACGGGCTGAGCGAGGCGGTCGTCCGGGCGAACCGCCCGGCCTGCCTCGCCTTCAGCGTCATCACCCTGATGTTCCACGCCTTCGCCGTCGGCTGGTTCCTCTCGTGGACCGAGCCGCGCCTGGCGGCGGTGGCGCTGATCCCGGTGGTCTTCCGCGTCGTGGAGGGCCTCTTCGGGCGGCGCGAGGCCGTGCTCAGCGACGCGTGGCTGACGCTCATCGCCTCGCTCGTGCTGATCCCGGTCTTCGTGCTGACCGCGGGCCTGGCGCCCGCGGCGATGCCGACGGCCGAGGCCGGCATCGGGCTCCTCTGGCTGGCGCCGGTCTGCGTGCTCGGGTTCCTGCTCTGCCCGTACCTGGACCTGACGTTCCACCGCGGGCGGCAGGCGCTGCCGAAGCCGCGGGCCCGGGCGGCGTTCGCCGTGGGATTCGGGGCCTTCTTCTTCGCGATGATCCTGTTCACGCTGACCTACGCGCCGTGGCTGGACGAGCGCAACACGGCCGGGGGCGTCGCGTTCGGGACGGCGGGGGTGGCGTTGTTCCTGCACATCACGAACCAGGCGACCTTCACGGTGCGGGCGCACCTGGAAGAGATGGGACGCAGCGCCGCGCTGGCGGCGACGCCCGTGCCGGGGGGCGAGGCGATCCCGATCACGACGCCCGCCGGGCTGAGCCGGGGGGCCCTGACGGCGATGTCCGTCGCGGGGGCGATCCTGCTGCTGCTGGGGCTGACGGCCGAGAGCCTGCCGAGCGTGTTCGGGATGAGCGTCGGCGAGGCCGGATACCGCCTGTTCCTGTCGTTCTACGGGCTGGTCTTCCCCGCGTACGTCTACCTGTGCATGTGGCCGACGCGGGACGGGCACGCCGGGCTCGCGGGCCCCATGGGGCGGCGCAAGCTCCGGGTGCTGGCCCTCACCGTGGGCGTGGCGGCTCCCATGTACTTCGCCGGGTTCATCGTCCGGGGGGACTTCGAGCCGCTGCTGCTGCCGGGAGTCGCGGTGGTGCTGCTGGCGCGGCTGCTGCTGCCGAAGGGGGCGGACAGCCAGGGCGTGCCGCTGCGGGTCGAGACGGCGGCGGAGACGGAGGAGGGCGTGGCGGCGGCCTGACGGCCGCAGACCGTACGCGCGGGCAACCGGCCGATGGAGGTTGCCGGAGCGTTGGATTCCGGAAGCTCGATCTTTGGCGGGGCAGGGGAGGGGAGATCGGGAGCGAGAGGCATGCGGACGCTTGTCGTCGGCGTTGGGGCGCTGGGAGGGATCATCGCGGCGCGGCTCATCGCGGCCGGGGAGGAGGTGTGGCTCGGCGTGCGCGACGAGGCGGCGGCACGCCGCCTCCGCGAGTGCGGGCTGCGGGTCAGCGGAGTCGGCGGAGCGGTTTCGGTCGGCGTGAGCGGAGCGGGCGGGGTGGGTGGGGTGGGGCCGATCGAGGC
>CAYMFP010000164.1:0-7189 GCA_964389385.1 uncultured Phycisphaeraceae bacterium
GCGTTGGCGCGTTCATATCCTCGCCCATGGGCCAGATTCCGACGGAGGGCAGCGTTCGGCTGCGGGTGCGGTACGTGGAGTGCGACCCGATGGGGGTGGCGCACCACTCGTCGTACGTGCCGTGGCTGGAGATGGCGCGGACGGAGCTGCTGCGCGGGAGCGGGCGGACGTACGCGGAGATGGAGCGGGGCGGGCTGTTCCTGGTGATCACGAAGCTGGACGTGAAGTACCGGCGGCCGATCCGGTACGACGACGTGGTGGACGTGCGCGTGCGCGCGAGCGTGACGAGCCGGATCAAGATCCACCACGCGTACGAGCTGGCGGTGGTCGAGCGGGACGGGGCGCCGCCGCGGCCGGACGACCCGAGCATCCCGCACGACGGGGTGTGCGCGGTGGCGAGCACGGAGCTGGCGTGCGTGGGGCGGGACGGGCGGCCGACGGCGCTGCCGGAGTGGCTGCGGGCGTCGGCGGACTGACGGGCGGCCGTGCTCGGGCGGGGAGAGGGGGCGGGCGGAGAGCGTGCCCGCGGCGGATGGTTCATCCGGGCGCGGCCGGCGGGCGTAGACGGGGCGCATGGACCCCGCGCAGATCCTCGGCTGGACGGCCTCGATCATCCTGCTGGCGACGATCGGGTATCAGGTGTGGCGGCAGTGGGCCTCGGGGACGAGCCGGGGGGTGTCGACGTGGCTGTTCGTGGGGCAGATGGCCGCGTCGGCGGGGTTCGTCGCGTACTCGGCGCTGGTGGGGAACACCGTGTTCATCGTGACGAACAGCCTGCTGCTGGTGAGCGCGGTGGTGGGGCTGACGATCGTGCGGATCCACCGGCGGCGGGAGGGGCGGGGGGAGGCGGCGTAGCGTGAGCGGTGGACGATCCGGAGGGACCGATCCTGTGCGGCGTGTGCGGGTACGACCTCGGCGGCCTGCCGGACGGGGCGTGCCCGGAGTGCGGTTCGGCGCCGCGCGCGGAGGCGCGCGTCCTCGAGCCGTGGCCCGCGCCGGTGCGGATCCTGAAGCTCGCGGGCAGGCCGACGCTCGCGGCCGCGGCCGTGCTCGGGGGCGTCGTGGCGATCGACCCGGAGCTGGCGGAGGCGGCGATCCTGCTCGCGTTCCTCACCGCACCGCTGGCGCCGCTGCTCGGGCTCGCGCCGCTGTGCGTGCGGTGCATGACGGAGGAGCAGGACCGGCGGTGGTCGCGGGGGCTCTACCTCGGCGCCGCGGCGGCGCACTTCGTCCTTGCGTCCGGCCTTGTGCTGCTCGTCGCGGCCGTGCGCTCGTGATCAGCCTTCGTGGCGCGCCGCGGGCACGGACTTCGGGGCGCGGGAAGCGACGCCGAGGGGCTTGAGCATGACGACGCTCGGGTCGTTCACCATCGACCAGCGGCAGGTCTCCACGACCTCGTAGCCCCAGGCCGCGTACATCGCGCGGAGGTCCGCGGCCGGCTCGGCGGCGCGGGACGGGCGGGGCTCGGACGCTTGCTGGCGTTCGCGGCTCTTGCGGCGCTGGGATGACTGGAGGTGCTGGACCGCGGCGTCGACGTTCTGGGGGCTTGACATTCCCGCTCCGGCATGCCAAGGTTTACTGGTTGGCAACCAGTTGGGAGGTGAGGCATGGAGACCATCGGCGCCTTCGACGCCAAAACCCGCCTCAGCGAACTGCTTGAGCGAGCCGCTCGCGGGGAGTCGTTCGTCATCACCAAGCACGGGCACCCGATCGCCCGGCTCGTGCCCGAACGCGGCCGGGACCGGCAGCGGAGCAAGGCCGCGGTCGAACGGCTCAAGGCGATGCGGGGCACGCTGAAAGGCGTGCGCCTGGAAGACCTCACGGCCATGAAGCACGAGGAGCACGAACGCTGATGCCCCTCGTGATCGATCCGTCCGTCCTGGTCGCTCAGATCCTCGAGGATGAGGACGCCACGCTCGCGACCGCGGTGCTCGAGTCGATCGTGGACGAGGGCGCCGTCGAGCCCTCGATCTTCTGGTACGAGCTCCGCAACGTGCTCGTGATCAACGAGCGGCGGGGCCGCCTGCGGCCGGAGCAATCGGCGGCGTTCCTCTCCGCCCTCGCGGATCTCGACTTCGAGATCGAAGACCTTCCGGCGGAGGGCGCTGTGCTCGATCTCGCCCGCCGGTATGAACTGACGGTCTACGACGCTGCCTATCTGGAACTCGCCCACCGCCGGGGCGTGCCGCTGGTCACCGCCGACAAGCGATTGATTGCCGCGTGCACGGCCTCCGGCGTCAGGCTCTGGCGGCCGCCGGCCTGAGCAGACGCCGGCGTCGGCTACTGGAGCTGCTGGATCGCGGCGTCGGCGTTCCTGGCTTCGATGGTCTCGAGGCCGGCGATCTTCGGCGGGCCGCCGCGGCCGCGAGCGAGGGGGACGATGGCCCGCTTGTAGCCGAGGCGCGAGGCCTCGCGGAGGCGCTGCTCGAGGTGGGCGACGGGGCGGAGTTCGCCGCCGAGGCCGACCTCCCCCACCGCCACCGTCGCGGGCTCGAGCGAGCGGCGGTAGTGCGAGCCGGCGATCGCCAGGAGCAGGGCCAGGTCGGCCGCGGGCTCGGTGATCTTCACGCCGCCGACGGACTGGGCGAAGATGTCGCGGTCGGCGAGGCGCAGCTCGGCGTGCTGCTCGAGGACGGCGATGAGCATGGCGAGACGGCTGGAATCGACGCCGCTGGCCTTGCGCTTCGCCGAGCCGAGGAAGCCGGTGGCGGTCAGGGCCTGGAGTTCGGCGAGCACGCAGCGCGAGCCGTGCATGACCGGGCAGACGACGGCGCCGGGGCGGGCCTCCTCGAGGGCCGCGACGCTCGGGCCGCCGGGCAGCTCGGCCAGCCCGGCCCCGGTCATCTCGAAGATCCCGAGTTCCAGGGTGGTGCCGAAGCGGTTCTTGATGGCGCGGACGATGCGTCCGGCGTGGTGGCGGTCGCCCTCGAAGTAGAGCACGGCGTCGACGAGGTGCTCGAGCAGGCGCGGGCCGGCGAGCTGGCCCTCCTTGGTCACGTGCCCGACCAGCACGACGGCCATCCCGCTGAGCTTGGCGAGGTAGATCAGGTCCTGGGCGCAGCGGCGCAGCTGCGTGATCGAGCCGGGGGGGGCGTCGAGGTCGGCCTTGTAGATCATCTGGATCGAGTCGATGACGAGCACGTCGGGCGTGACCCGCCGCGCCTGCTCGACGATCCGGGCGAGGTTCGTGTCGGCGAGGACGAAGAGCCCCTCGGCCTCGGCGATGGTGGGCCCGTCGGGGCGGCCGTCGGTCCGGAGGCGGGCGGCCCGCAGGCGGACCTGCTCGCCGGACTCCTCGCTGGAGACGTACAGCACGCGCGAGCCGCTGCGGGCCCAGGCCCCGCAGGCCTGCATGAGCAGGGTGCTCTTGCCGATGCCGGGGGCGCCGCCGAAGAGCACGGCCGAGCCGGGGACCAGCCCCAGGTTCCGCCGCCGCGCCTCCCCGCGGGTCGAGACGCCCTCCAGGTCGCCCCCCAGGACCCGGTCGAGTTCGAGGATGCCGGTCGCCATGCGGGGGCTGGCGGCGTCGATGTCGCCGATCTCCGCGATGGCGACGGCCTTGGGGGCGGCGGCGAGGGCGGGCCCGGCCTCGTCCGCATCGACCATGCCCGCCTGCCACGCCTCGACCACCCCCTTCTGAGGGTCCTTGGTCGCGGCGGCCTCGACGCGCTGCTCCTCGAGCGAGTCCCACGCGCCGCAGTCCGGGCACTTGCCCATCCAGCGGCTGAAGGCGGAGCCGCAGTTCGTGCACGCGAAGACTTTGCGGGCCTTGGCCATGGGGTCGAGCGTACCTCCGCCCGCGTCCCCGGCGTGCCCGCCCGGGACGAGGTTCGGGCAATGATAGGTATGCGGGCGGAACGGTGGGGGCGGAGGGCGTGCCCGCGAGCGACGCGGCGAGGGAACTTCCCGCGGGCGACTTCGTACCATGCGCCCGTTGACGCCGCCCGGCCGTTTCGTGGCGCGGGCCCCGGTCCGACCGATCCTCTTTCCGCGATGCCGAAGCCCAATCGCGACGCGACCGCCCCCGCCGCCGGAAGGCCGCGCCGCCGACGCCGGCCGCGCCCGCTCCGGCGGATGGCGATCACGCTCGCGGTGCTGGCGGGGGGCGTGGGCGCGGGGGTGCTGGTGCTCACCCGGACGGGGGCGCCGCGGTACATCGTGCTCCCGGTGCTCTCGACGCTGACGAACGCGGACGTGCTCGCGGACGGGGTTCGGCTGGACCTCGACGGGCGCGTGGTGATGGAGCACCCGCGGCTGGTGCTGCCGCAGATCGACGGGCCGGCCGGGGAGATCTTCCGGGCCGACCGGCTGGAGGCGTGGGTCGATCTGCCGGCGTTGTTCCGGGGGGGCGACGTGCTGCGGCGCGTGAGCCTGGAGCAGCCGCGGGTGCGTCTGAGCATGGACGGGCGGACGGGGCAGGTGAACGCGGCGGAGCTGCTCTTCCGCGACACGGGGGGCGGGGGGACGGGGCGCCTGCCGGCGGTCTCGATGCAGGGGGGCGTGGTGGAGCTGGGCGAGCACTCGGGGGACGGGGGGTACGCGACGCTGCGGCGTCTGCCGATCGACGGCGAGATCCGCCCCGTGCGCAGCCCGGACGGCGCCGAGACGGCGAGCTTCCGGCTCGTGCAGGAGGCGGGGGAGGACGGGGATCGGGATGGGACGCCGGGCGAGGCGGGGTTCGGCGTGGAGGGCGAGATCTCCCCCGACGGGGCCGAGATCCGGATCAGCGGGCTGGCGCTGGACGACCTGCCGCCCGAGGCGGTGCCGACGGCCCACCGGGAGCTGTTCCGCTCGCTCGGGCTCTCCGGGCGGGCGCTGCCGTCGACGGTGACGGTGGACCCGAGCGGGCGCGTCTCGGCGCGCGTGCGGCTCGAGGACGTGGCGTTGAACCTGCCGTTCGCGCCGCGCCGCCCGGGGGAGGAGGGCCCGGTCGAGCCGCTGCGGATGAGCGGCGTCGAGGGGGAGGTGCAGCTCCGCGAGGGCCGCGTCGCCGCGGAGTTCACCGGGGAGCTGGAGGGGGTGCGTTACGCGGTCGACCTCGACTACGGCGGGTCCACGCTGGACGCGCCCCTCACGGCGACGTTCCGCACGCTGGAGCCGTTCCGCCTCACCGGCGCGGGACAGCGCCTCATCGTCTTCGCGCCGGGCGAGGTGACGGAGCAGCTCGAGCGCTTCAGCAACCCGACGGCCCTGGTGACGGCGGAGGTCGTGCTCACCCGGGCCGCCCCGGCCGACGGTCGGGCGGCGCCGATCGAGGTGGACGGGCGCGTGCGGATCCGCGAGGGCACGGCCGCGTACCGGGGCTTCCCGTACCGGTTCGAGGGGCTGACCGGCGACGTCAGCTTCACGCGGCACGAGCTGCGGATCGAGCGGCTGACGGGCGTCTCGGCGTCGGGGGCGGTGCTGGAGGCGACGGGGCTGATCGGCCCGCTCGGGCCGGAGGCGGCGGTGGACATCGCCGTGAACGTGCGGGACATCCCGATCGACGAGGCGCTGCGGTCGGCGATGAAGCCGCACCAGCGGTCGATGCTGGAGATGCTCTTCAGCCGCGAGCGGCACGCCGAGCTGCTGGAAAGCGGGCTGATCGTGACGCCGGAGGAGCAGGCGGCGGCGCGGGCGGCGCTGGCGGCGATCGAGCGGGAGGCCGAGGCCTGGGCCGTCGGCGGGATCTCCGACGACGAACTCGAGCGGCTCCGCCGGGAGCGCCGGCGGCTCGAGGAGCTGGCGTCCGTCCCGGCGTTCGAACTCGGCGGGGTGGCGAACGCGTCGGTGCGGGTCACGCGGCAGTTCGGCGAGGTCTCGATCTGGAGCGACACGGTCGAGATCACGATGCCGGAGGGCAGCTTCCTGCCCGAGCACTTCCCGCTGCCGATGCGCGGGCGCGACGTGCGCCTGGGCATCCGGGAGAACGTCGCGACGGTGGAGGGGGGGACGTTCCACGGCATCGCGGCCGCGGGGCACGGGCCGAGCGGCTCGGCGACCGTCGAGGCGACCGCCCCGCTCCGCAGCGAGATGGGGCTGCCGCGGATCGTGGTGCGCGCCGCGGGCATGCCGATCAACGACCTGCTCTGCAACGCGGTGCCGGACCTGACGCTCGGGGAGCCGGGGTCGCCGACGCTGCCGGAGGCGCTGCGCGACCTGCGTATGGCCGGGCGTTTCGACGCCGTCGCCGACATCCGCGGGCGCGAGGACGGACGCCTCGGGCTCGACCTGGTCGTGACGCTCGGCGGGGTCGTCGCCCGACCGGGGCGCACCGGGCAGCCGGGGCCGGGCGACCTGGCGCTCGACGACGTCGGCGGGACGATCAGCCTGAGCGAGGACCGGCTCATCCGCGTCGACCTCCGCGGCGTCGCCGGGTCGGTCGCCGCCTCGGACGAGGAGATCGTCTCGCTCTCGGTCGACGCGGCCTCGGCCGAGGCGACGGGCGCCGCGCCCGAGCCGGACCCGGGCCCGCGGAATCGCTCCGGCCGCCTCGCCGTGACGGTCGAACTCCCCGAGCCCTTCGACCTCATGAACCAGGGCGCGCTCCCGGGCCACCCGGAGGTGCGGATCGAGGCCGCGGCCGGGGCCTTCCGCCTCCGCACCCCGATCGAGCAGGCGGTCGCCCCGTTCAGCCCGGCGGCCGCGGCCGAGCTTCGCGAACTCCGCGCGACGCTCGATCCGGCCGGCGTGGCGGACGTCTCCGTGGTCGGCGCGGGGCGCGTGGGCACGGGGGGCGGCGCCCGCGGCGGGCTCGACGTCTCCGCCACGCTCTCCTCCTCGGCGCCCCACCCCGGCTCGCTGGCGATCAACCTGCTCGGCGGGCGGGCCGAGGTCGCGCGGTTCTCCGGCTCGCTGACCGTGGAGGCCGACGACGAGCCGCGGCTCACCTTCCGCGGCTTCGAGGGCCTCGCCCGCTACGAGCCCGCGGGCGAAGCCGCCCCCCTTCCGCCCGACGCCCCGCCGCGCGACGCGACGCTCGGGCGCGTCGTGCTCTCCGGCACGCTCCCGCTCGGCGCGGACGCCGCGGCCCGCGCGGGGGACGCGCTGGACGTCACGCTGACCGACGGGCGATTCGACAACCCGCTCGTCTCCCGTATCGTCGCCGACCGCCTCGGACCCCGCGCCGGGGAGATGTACGACGCCGCCCGCCCGAGCGGCGCGTTTGACCTCCGCCTCCGCCTCACGCCCCACCCCACCCCACCCCCAC
>CAYMFP010000165.1:0-7178 GCA_964389385.1 uncultured Phycisphaeraceae bacterium
CCACCCCACCCCACTCCACCCCACTCCACTTCACTTCGCTTCGCCCCCACTTCCACGCCCGCCCCCGTCAGCCGGCCGGCGTCGCCCCGGCCTCCATCCCGGGCAGCGGCTGGAAGAGTCCGTCCGGCCGCACCCGGAGCTGCCCCGTCGCCAGCAGGTAGTTCAGCACCGCCAGGCGCACGCCCGTCAGCGCCTGGTCCCGGTTGTTCTGGGCCTCGAGCAGGTCCTCCTCGGCGTCCACGACGTCCTGCGGGTCCACGTCCTCCCGCAGCCCCAGGTCCCGCAGGCGCAGCTCGTTGATCGCCACCTGCTGGTTCGCCAGCTCGAGCTGGAACCGCTGCAGCTCCACGTTCCGGATCGCCTGCCGCGCCTCGATGATCACCGTGTCCTGGAACTGGTCGTAGTCGCGCTGCGCCCGCTCGAAGGCGATCACCGCCTGCCGGAGGTTCAGCCGCTCGATCTTCCGGTCCAGCGGCAGCCCGAGCGTCATCCCCACCGAGTAGTCCGAGTCTCCCGCGTTGAACCCGAGCCCGCCGGTCGAGTCCCCCCGGTCCGTCGGCACGCCGAACTCGGCCGTGACGTCCAGGTCTGGCAGCAGCCCGTTCCGCGCGATCTGGATGCTCCGCCGCGCGTCGTCCAGCGCGTCCGCCCGGTTCTGGAGATCCAGCCGGTAGCGCAGCGCCGCCAGCGCCGCCTCCGTCGGCGTCGTCGCCGGCTCCGGCAGCGCGAAGTCGAGCGGCGTCACCTCGATCTTCTGCGTCACCGGCAGCCCGAGACGCACCTTGAACCGCTCGAGCTGCAGGATGTACTGGTTCCGAAGGCTCTCCAGCGACTGCTGCGCCCGCAGCAGGTTGCTCCGGGCCGTCTGCACCTGGAACCCCGCCACGCGCCCCGAGTCGAACAGGCTCTCCGTCCGACGCTGCAGCCGCTCCAGCCCCTGGATCTGCCGCTCCTGGTTCGTGATCGCCGACTGCGTCTCCAGCAGGTCGAAGTAGTCCGCCGAGATGTCCACCAGGAACTCGCGCCGGAACCGCTCGAAGTTCCGGGCCGCGTAGATCAGGTTCCGCTCGGCCTGGATCAGGTCCTCCCGGGCCGCCAGGCCAGCCCCCCGCAGCAGGGGAAAGTTCGCCGACAGCACCAGGCGCGACGACTGCTCGTACCCGTTCGAGACGGCGCTGCGGAGCTGGTCCGTCGCCCGCGTCACCCACGCCGCCTCGACCTGCCCGCCGAACGGGATCCGCTGCGTCACCCGCAGCGTGTTGATCACGTTCAGCGCGCTGTCGTAGCTCCCGTTGTCCCCCACCCCCTCCACGAACACGCTCGTGTCGTTGAACAGCCGCGGCGACCACAGGTGCCGCTCGATGAGCAGCCGGATCGCCGACAGGATGTAGTTCTCCTCCGCCGTCAGGAACTCCCGCCCGGACTGCTGGGCCGTGCGCAGCGCCGACTCGTACGTCAGCACCAGCGGCTCGTCCCCCTCCCGCGCCAGCGCCTCGCCGGAGTACCGCCGCAGCTTCTCCGTCACGTCGTCGACGTTCCGGTCCGGATCGGCGGGCTCGAAGGTCAGCTCCTCGGGCGCCGGGTTCCGCGTCGGCGCCTCCGCCTGCCTGTACCGGGGATTCAGGTACGCCCGCGGCTCCCGGAACGCCCGGTCCGGAGCCAGCGACGACCGCCCCAGCTCCGCCGACTGGGCGGAGATCAGCCGGTCCGTCTGCCGGTCGATGTCCGCCAGCGGCGGCGGCGCGCATCCCCCGGCCGCGGCCAGCGCGAGCAGCGCCGCCGCACCGGCCCGCGCCGGAACGCCGCGGAGCCCCCGGTTCCAAGGGGTCCAAAGGCCGCGGGCGGAGGGTCGGCGACGGGGGTGGATCGGCATGGGTATGGAATCGGGCACCCGGGGCTTCCGGCTCCGGCCGTCGCCGAACCGGAGGACGGGCCGGCGGGGCGGACGGAGCCGCGGGTCATCCGTGTAACGTAGCCCGTCCCCTCGCGTTGCGGGGGGGCGCAGGCCCGTCCTATGATCGCGGTTCCACGTTTCGCGAGCGGACGCCGGGGGTCTCCCCCCGTATCTGCGTCGGTTCCGGAGCTGGAGCCCGTGCCGGACCCGCCCCGGGGCCCGGCCCGCCGCGACCGCAAGCGGTCGGCGGCGACACCTGCACGACCTCCCACGCCCACGCCGGCAGCGGTTCGAAGGTTCTCATCCCATGCCCCAGGTTACCTACGACGGCCGCAGCTTCATGCTCGACGGACGCCGCATCTGGATCGTCGGCGCCTCGATGGATCTCGCCCGCACGCCCTCCGCCCAGTGGCGCGACCGGCTGCACGCGATCCGCCTCGCCGGCTTCAACACCGTCGAGACCCGCATCTTCTGGTCCCGGTGCGAGCCCCGCCCGGGCGTCTTCGACTTCGCCGGCAACAACGACGTGCGCGGCTTCGTCCGCTTGGCCCAGGAACTCGACCTCTGGGTCATCCTCCGCCCGGGCCCCTACATCGGCGGCGGGTGGGACCTCGGCGGCATCCCCGTCTGGGCCCTGGACCTGCCGGACGTCCAGCTCCGCCGCCCGAACCAGCCCTTCCTCGAGGCCTCCAGCCGCTACATCACCGCCCTCGCCCGCGAGATCCGCGACCTCCAGGTCACCAGTTCCGGCGAGGCCGGGCCCATCGTCGCCATCCAGAACGAGCACGACTGGTCCTGCGGCGACGACCATATGGCCCAGGGCTACCTCGCCGAACTCCACCGCTACTACCGCGAGGCCGGGCTCAGCGTCCCGATCCTCAACACGAACCGCCTCTGGGCGACGGTCGAGGGCGAGATCAACTGCTGGACCGGCGAGGAGGACATGCTCGGGCTCATGCGCGAGCTCAACCGCGGGCAGCCCAACCAGCCCCGTTTCGTCCTCGAACTCGGGCGCGACGCCCCGGCCCGCTTCGGCGCCGAACTCCCCCCGCCGCAGGACCCGTTCGTCCTCCAGCGCCGCATCGCCGAGGCCCTCGCCGCCGGCGCGCAGGTGAACGTCAGCCCCTTCATCGGCGGGCTCACCCCCGGCTTCTTCGCCGGGCGCCTCGCCGAGGAGGCCGACGGCTTCCTCGCCCCGGACTTCCAGCCCGGCGCGCCGATCACCGAGGGCGGGCTGGCCAACCCGGCCTACCACAGCGTCCGCAAGATCGCGGGCTTCGCGCGCCACTTCGGGCGCGTGTTCAGCTCCCTCGAGCACGAGCGCGTGCCGGTCATCCTCGACCCGAACCCCGAGGACGAGTCCGGCGAACCCGTCGGCGTCCCCGGCTTCAGCGTCGCGTACCAGTCCGGCCCGCAGGGCTCCGTCGCCTTCGTCTTCCGCGACGAGGGCGCCCAGGGCGAGGAGGACACCGCCTCGCTCATGCTCCCGGACGGCGCCCCCCTGACCGTCCCGTTCGGGCGCCAGTCCGTCGCCTGGTGCGTCTTCGACGCCCACCTCGGCGGGCGCACCACGCTCGACTACTGCGGGCTGTGCACCATGGGCTTCGTCGGGCGCGTCCTCGTCGTCTACGGGCCCGCGGGGAGCATCGGCATGCTCTCGATCAACGGCGGACCGCTCGACGTCGAGGTCCCCGAGGGCGAGCCCGAACTCATCGAGCACGAGAACTACCACGTCCTCGTCGTCGACGAGGACCTCGCCGACGCGACCTACCTCACCGCCGACGCCGTCTACGTCGGCGTCGAGAGCGTCCGCGCCGACGGGCAGCCCGTGCTCCGCGAGGGGCGCGGCAAGGCGTACCGCATCAGCGCCCAGGGCGAGATGACGGAGATCTCCGCACGCGAGGGCGTGCGGATCGACCGCTCCCCGCCCAAGCCGGCCTTCTCCGCCTGGCGCTGCGCCCGCAGCGACGACTACCTCGGCGGCACGAGCCCCCGGTACGCCTCCATCGAGGGGCCGGCGGACCTCGCCAGCCTCGGCTCCCCCTTCGGCTACGGGTGGTACCGCATCACCCTCAAGGCCGGGGCCGCCAAGCGCCTCAAGGTCATGGCGCCCGAGTCCCGCGACCGCCTGATCGCCGCCCTCGACGGCGAGGTGCTCGGCGTCCTCGGGTCCGGCCCGGGCGCCCAGCCCGAGCTCGCGCTCTCGCTCAGGAAGGGCACGCACACCCTCGTCGTCCTCGCCGACAACATGGGCCGCCCCGCCACCGGCTCCCTGCTCGCCGAGAAGAAGGGCCTCTACGGGCACCTCTGGGAGGTCGCCCCCTTCAAGCTCGGCAAGCCGACGCTCGAGATCGGCGAGCCGCTCGAGCCCCTCGCCTTCCGCGCCCCGCTCATGGGCATCCGCGAGACCGACGACACCCACCCCACGCGCATCACCTGGGCCTTCCAGCACCGCAAGAAGAGCCCCCTCTTCCTGCGGCTCGGCCCCGTCCCCCTCCGCGGGCTCGTCCTCCTCAACGACAAGCCGATCGCCTACCTCGAGGCCGGCGAGCAGGACACCATCGTCCTCACCGACGAGATGACCACCCGCGGCAACAACACCGTGCAGTTCGCGGCCATCAACGACTTCTTCGACGACGAGTCCGCGGCCGCGGAACTCGAGGACGCCCGCGCCGTCTTCGCCGCCTCCACCGTCCTCACCGAGGGCGTCGGCGACCTCACCGCCAAGGGCGAGTGGGCCTTCGCCAAGTGGGAGCCGCCGCAGCAGATGTTCTACCAGGACGTCAGCAAGGCCGACATGGCCGGCGTGAAGACCCCCGCCTGGTGGCGTTCCACCTTCGACGCCGAGCCGGCCGACGTGCCCCTCTACCTCGAACTCGCCGGGCTCACCAAGGGGCAGGTCTACCTCAACGGCGCGCACCTCGGGCGGTACTTCGTCTGCACGCCCGAGGGCGCCGAGGTCCCGCCCGTCGGGCGGATCCTCCTGCCCGACGCGCTCCTCCGCGGGGCCGGCAACGACCTCGTGATCTTCGACGAGCACGGCGGCAACCCGAGCAAGCTCCGCCTCGTCCACGACGCCGAAGGCACGCCGATCCGGGCCTGACCCGCGCCCGGCCTCGGGCCGGGTCCCGCGCCGCCCCGCGCCTGCGCGCCCGGCCCCGCTCAGGGCCGGTTCGGCGCCCCCACCGGGGCGAGCGGGATCGGCACCTGCCCGCGGCGCAGCAGCTCCGCGCGCACGCCCTCCAGGCGCTCGCGCGTGATCGCCAGCTGCTCCTCCTCGTCCTCGAGCGCCTCCAGCAGACGCTGGACGTCGCCCACCTCCAGCTCACCCACGGCCGCCTCGACGGCCTGCCGCATCGCCGCCAGACGCTCCTCCGCGCCCATCAACTGAGCGCGGTACTGCATCTCCCGCGTGCGGAGCTGCGCCAGCCCGAGCTTGAGCAGCTCCGGGTCCGCCTCCCCCGGCTCCGAGCGGACCCACACCATCAGGCTCGACTCCTCCATCCCCGTCCGCGACGCCCCCCCCACCGCCACCTCGCGCGAGACGGCCCGCCGCCCCCACCGCCCCTCGTCCGCCGGATCGCCCCCGCTCACCGCCTCCACCCACGCGTCCTCGTCGATCGCCGAGGCGATCACCACCTCCTTGCGAACCTCCGGCCCCAGCACCCGCCGGAACCGGACCCGCATCGCCCCGCGCAGCACGTCGTCGTCCAGCCGCTGCCGGCTGGCCAGGTCCATGTAGCTCCCGAGACGCACCTCCGCCTCGCGCCGCTCGCCCTCGCGGAGGTAGACCAGCCGCATCGTCTCCCCCGGCCTGTAGCTCAGGATCGCTTCCTGGAAGGCGCGGTCGCCGGCCACCGCCTCGCCGTCGACCTCCACGATCAGGTCGCCCGCCCGCAGCACCTCGGAGACCGGAAACTCCGGCACCGTGCTGTTGATCACGATCCCCTCCGGGGTGGGCACGAAGTGCACGCCCATGCCCGCGCGCGGGGCGAGCCGGAACAGGTTCAGGGCCGCCCGCTCCAGACGCCTCCTCTGCTCCGGCGAGAGGCCGTCCTCGCGCAGCATCGCGCCCACCTCGTCGATGCCAAACCGCGGGTCGTTCATCAGCCGCTGCTGCGCGTCCTCGCGGTCGGCGAGCACGTCCGCGTCCAGACGCTGGATCAGCGCCCGCAGCTCCGGCGGCGCGCCCGCGGACGGCGCGGCCAGCAGAGCCACCAACGGAACGGACCAGAGCAGACGCCGGGCGGGGGTGTAGAGCATGGAGGGGCCTCGAACGGGCCGGGGAACGCGTGGACAGCCCACGCCGGAGTGTACACCCCCGCCGGGATCGGGTTTCGACGGAGCCGCCGATCCCCGATCCACAGACCCGCGAACCCCGCGCCCCGGCCGCCCGCTCATCCCATCCCGTCCCGCCCCACCACCCCGCTCAGGCGGCCCGCCGCACCCAGAAGTCGTGCAGACGCCACCGCCCCTCCCCGACCTCGAGGTGGCTCCGCTCCCCCGTCCGGCGGAACCCCGCCGCCCCCAGGGCCCGAGCGCACGCCTCGTTCTCGGGGTCGATCCCGGCGTAGACCGCCCCCAGCCCCAGCCCGAACGGCACGTCCGCCAGCGCCCAGTCGCACAGCGTCTGCGCCGCCTCGCGCCCCAGCCCGATGCCCTGCAGGGCCGGCTCCACCCAGACGACCAGATCCCCCTTCCACTCCAGGCCGCGCTCGATGCCGTTGATCGCGACCAGCCCCGCCAGGCGCCCGCCCCCGGGAACGCCCCCGTCCGGCACGGCGATCACCCGGCGCACGCTCCGCCGGTCCGCCTCGCCCCGGCGCGACGCCTCCACCTGCCGCTCCACGAACTCGTCCAGCCCCTCGCCCGGACGCCCGAGCGGCACCCAGCACCCCACCGCGTCGCGCGAACGCCGCACCAGATCCGCGAACGCCGGGGCGTCGGAGGCCTCCAGCGGCCGCAGCACGACCCGCTCGCCCGCGAGCCAGTGCGGGCGGAGCGTGGCCCGCACCTCGGGCGGGAGCGGCTTGAGTTCGATCTGGCGTCCGGGCAACCACCCGGCCGAGGCCCGGAGGCTCGCGTGCGGCGACATGTCCGAGAACATCGGCCGCGCCCGCGTCGTCGCTTTGCCGCGACGGCCCTTGGCCGTGTCCCTCGGGCACGAGCGCAAAGTCCGCGCCGCGCCGAGCGGCGGTCGCGAGGCCCGCCGTTCGGGGGGGAACTCCGCGGCGCCGGGCTACTCGACGGTGACGCTCTTGGCGAGGTTCCGCGGCTTGTCGAC